>JAUIHU010000492.1 GCA_030432175.1 Verrucomicrobiia bacterium
GCCACATTGGAACGCACCAATGAGGTTGCACAGAAACTTCAGCAAATCTGTGAGGAAATACCGGATGTGGAGTCGGTTTCAGCTTTGGCCGGGTACGAGATCATGACTGAAGGTCGTGGATCCAACGCTGGAACCTGTTTGATCAACCTGAAGAACTGGTCCGAAAGAGACCGGTCCGTGCATGAGATCATGGAAGAACTGGAAGAGAAAGCTCAGGAAGTTCCACAAGGGATCATTGAGTTTTTTGAACCCCCGGCGGTACCGGGATTTGGATCCTCAGCCGGGTTTTCAATGCGGTTACTCGACAAGAACGCCACCACTGACTATCAGGAATTTGACAAAATTAATCAGAAATTCATGGATGCGCTCCGGGAGAGGAAAGAATTGCGGGGACTCTTTACATATTATGCAGCCAACTATCCTCAATACGAACTGCAAATCGACAATAAGGTGGCGATGCAAAAAGGGGTATCTATTGATAAAGCCATGGAGAATTTAAATATTCTGATTGGAAGTACTTATGAGCAGGGATTTATCCGATTTGGAAGATTCTTCAAAGTCTATGTTCAGGCAGCTCCTGAATACAGAAGATACCCTTCAGATTTAATGAACCTTTTCGTCAAGAATGAAAAAGGTGACATGGTTCCTTATTCTTCATTTATGAAAATGGTTAAAACTCAGGGCCCGAATGAGATTACCCGTTACAATTTATATAACTCTTCAGCCATTCGAGGACTTCCTGCGAAAGGTTATACCACCGGGGATGCGATTCAGGCCATTCGTGAAACAGCTCAACAAATTCTGCCGCGCGGATATGACATCGCCTGGGAAGGACTTTCTTATGATGAAGCGGCTCGCGGCAATGAGGCTTTATATATCTTCATTGTGGTGTTGATATTTGTATACCTGGTTCTGGCAGCACAGTACGAAAGTTTTCTGCTTCCACTGGCGGTGATCTTCTCCTTGCCCGTCGGGGTTTTTGGATCCTTTGCTCTTCTGAAGCTCATGGGACTCTCAAATGATATTTATGCGCAGGTCGGATTGATCATGTTGGTTGGGCTGTTGGGTAAGAACGCAGTGCTGATTGTGGAGTTTGCTGTTCAGAAACACTTCCAGGGAGCCACTATTTTTGACGCTGCTGTTGAAGGAGCCCGGGTTCGGTTCCGCCCGATCCTGATGACTTCCTTCGCCTTTATTGCGGGTCTGGTTCCACTGGTACTGGCGCATGGAGCTGGCGCTATTGGAAACCGAACAATTGGAGGTTCTGCCATGGGGGGCATGTTGATGGGAACCATCATCGGAGTGATTCTGATCCCTGGACTTTATTACTTCTTCGCCAGTCTGTCGGATCAACCCACATTAATCCGTGGTGAACACCATGAACCTTGGTCCGAGGAATGGGTTCATGACAGCATTGAACGTGGTGAACGCGCTGAAGCTAAAAGACGCACTGATAATGAGCGTCGGCGTTCAGAATCCAATGAGGATGACCAACAATAAATACAACCAGCAAACGACAATGAATATTAAACCCATTTATATATTAAGTATGTGTTGTGTTGCCGTTTTGACCGGTTGCATGACTCCAAAACTGAAAAAGAAAGAGGCGGATCGCTCTGTGCCCGAAATGTTCAGTCAGGAAACCGATGAAGAAAACTCCGCAAAGGTTCCCTGGAAAGAATACTTCAAGGATCCACACCTGATTACGCTGATTGATACAGCTCTGGAAAACAATCAGGAACTGAACATCATTCTTCAGGAAATCGACATTTCCCAGAATGAAATCATGGCCAGGAAAGGGGAATACCTGCCTTCAGTCGGGATCGGAGCCGGAACGGGTGTAGACAAAGTGGGGCGATACACCCGCAATGGCGCGCTGGAATCATCGACGGATATCAAGCCTGGCAAGGAGTTCCCGGAGCCACTTCCGGATTACTCAGTTGGAGCATTTGCCACTTGGGAAATCGATATCTGGAAAAAACTAAGGAATGCTAAAAATGCTGCTGTCAAGCGATACCTGGCCACTATTGAAGGTAAAAACTTCATGGTCACTCAGCTGATCGCAGAAATTGCCAACTCTTATTACGAGTTGCTGGCGCTGGATAATCAATTGGAGATCATCAAGCAGAATATCCAGATTCAGAGCGATGCATTGGAAGTGGTCAAACTTCAGAAACAATCCACCCGAGTCACCGAGCTGGCAGTGCGCAGGTTTGAAGCTCAGGTTTTAAATACAAAGAGCCTTCAGTTTGAAATTGAACAAAGAATCATTGAAACGGAGAACCGCATTAATTTTCTGGCTGGAAGGTTCCCTCAACGAGTGGAGAGAGATCCGGGCGCTTTCAACCAGGCGCTTCCTGCAGAAGTTCACGCGGGGATTCCATCTGAAATCCTCGCCAACCGTCCGGACATCCGCGCTGCAGAACAGCGATTGGAGGCCGCCAAACTGGATATCAAAGTGGCAAGGGCTCGGTTTTATCCTTCGCTGGGGATATCCTCAGGCATCGGATTTCAGTCATTTGATCCATCTTACCTGCTGAACTCTCCCGAGTCTTTGGCCTATTCTGTGGCTGGCGATCTGGCAGCTCCATTGATCAACCGCAATGCCATCAAGGCAGCCTACCTGAATGCCAATGCAGCGCAAATTCAGGCGGTTTATGAATATGAACAAACCATCCTGAACGCCTACATCGAGGTTTATAATCAACTGAACAATATTGATAATCTCGACAAAAGCTATCAGCTGAAATCTCAACAGGTGGAAGCGCTGACCGAATCCATTGAGATTTCAGGCAATTTATTTCAATCAGCTCGGGCTGATTATATGGAAGTGTTACTGACTCAGCGTGATGCTCTGGAATCCCGGTTTGAACTAACCGAAACCCGAATGCAGCAGATGCATGCATGGGTGGATATCTACAAAGCTCTGGGTGGTGGTTGGAATTAAAACCTCTTTGGAAATTTTAGTAGGTAGTTTTGGGTGAAAAAATCAACTTTCCAAAGCAGACCAGAATCTTGATTCTGCAAATTCCAAAATTTCTTACACCCAAAGTTTCCTGCTCAAATTCTCAAGGGCTGTGATAAAAATAGCGAAGTATTGAAAACAAACACCTCATTCTGATAACGTTCTCCCTTTACCTTTTTAAAGGACTAAAAGGCAATCAGGCTAAGTTGTCGGGCTCATCCATTTCATTTTCTTAAGCGCTGCTTCTGGAGCGTAAGAAAGGATGAGCGCGAAGATGTACTTGAGACTGGGCAGAGTCTTAAATGCCTTTTTGAAGTTTTGCCTGGCTGCGGTTCGGTGGTTGAATGTGAGTTGATCTCTTCCCAGGAGATACTCCATGAGCGAGAGTTGTTGAATCAGTTTGGAACGCAGGTTTTCGAACATATTCCGCTCCAAAAACTGAGAGTACATGTAAATATGATTCTCGGTCTTGTCGGGACGCACTCGCGCTGTTTCCATTCTTCCATGGACTCGGTAGCGAGTGAGATTTTCCGGCACGAAATAAATGGGCTGATTCTTGGCCGCCAAGAGGCAGGCGATCCAGTAATCGTAAGCGCCTGTGACCTCGGAAGATAGTTCATCATCCCAGTTCAGGCTGTCTTTTCTGAAAACGGATGCCATCGCCAGCGGGATCCCCCAATGCAACAGGGCGAATTCTGCTATATTAGACACCTCGCCTTCGGCTAACCTGTCTCTGCGGTATTTTCGACGTATGGTTTCCGTCTCTTGCTCGTCGATCACCCCATTTTCATCAATGATCCAATGATTTGAAAAAGCCAAAACTCGCCTCGGATCGTCATCCAGAGCAGCCACTAATCGCTCAAGGAAATAGGGTTCCCATAGATCATCATCATTCAGAACGGCGAGGTAGGTTCCTTTGGATGAACGAATGGCTCGTTTCAGGCTTTCAACGATGCCCAGGGTCGTTTCATTTCCCTGATAAATGAGCCGTCCGGAGTTCAAGTGAGGCTCACAGACGGGTAATGAAGATTCTTCCCCTGAATCATCTGCAACAACGATCTCGAAATCCTGAAATGTCTGATCCAAGACACTTTGCAGGGCTAAAGGGATCAGGTCCGTTCTTTTGTAAACCGTTAAAAGGACGGACACTTTGGGCTTCCCTGATGTGTTTTCAGGGTGTGATGAAGGGATATTAG
>JAUIHU010000493.1 GCA_030432175.1 Verrucomicrobiia bacterium
TCACGCACCATCTGATTGGAATCGCAGTGACTCAGCCCTCCTGTGCTCATGCCACCAACATGACTTGTCGGCTCCAGCAAAATCACAGAAGCTCCTTCACGGGCAGCAGCAATGGCGGCGCAGAATCCGCCCGGTGTGGAACCATAAACGATAACATCAGCGGTTTGAGATTCCCATTTGGAATTCGTTTGAGCGTTCAACCCAAATGAACACAATATCACTAAGGCTATCAGAAATTTTAGAATCGGATGGAGCGGAATCATGTGTTGTATAGTAACTTGAAGGCTGCCGGATTCTCAAGACAGAATGAATCGGCGCAGTATTTCTTAACTGACGTTGAAAAGCACACATCGCTCCTACTCAAAGCGCATTTAGACTCAAGATAAAACTCCCGCAGGAAATGAAATAATCCTTCAAAAGAAATGACATTTTTCTCTTTTAATTACTATATAACGATATATTATGTTCTTATGAAATCCAAAATCTATGCATTCACGATCAAGATTGGTTCCCTTTCACTTTCGGGACTTCTGGCTGCAATGATGGCCTGTCAACCAGGAAAAACAGATTCGGCCGAAGAAAATGTCAACGTGGAATCGGAAAACGCTTCAAGATCTGAATATCAGACTTCGGGGCTGGTGAACATTTCAGATGAGCAAATGATAGCCCTGGCCAATCAGGCTTGTGACATGCTTCAAAAGAATCTCGGATCACAACTAAAAGGAGCGCTACAAGCTGGAGGACCAACCGCCGCATTACCCGTATGTCGTACAGTGGCTCAACCAATCACAGCATCGACTTCTGAGGCTCTAGAAGGAATCACTATCACCCGTACAGCCCTCAAAGTTAGAAACCCAGCCAATGCTCCCAATGAAAAGGATCAGAAAGTTCTTCAAGGTTGGATGAACTCAATGCAACCTGGATCTGAACAACCAGAACCCAGTTTGGTGCGTGTTTCTGATCAAGAAACCATTTATTACCGTCCAATAATGATCCAGGAAATCTGCCTGAAATGCCATGGTGATCCTGCCAGCTTCCCGGAAAAGTTAACTGAGCAATTGAACGCTCTGTATCCCGATGACAAAGCCACTGGATATCTATTGGGAGAACTCAGAGGAGCGTTTAAAGTAAGCATGAAATTGGATGAAATTAATATAGTTGAATCGCCAAATGAAAATGTAATTAATTAATTCCTACCAAAGGCCAATGTATCCAGATCGCGATGCCTCCTTGTAAAATCTTAACTCCTGCGTATCCGTGCTCTATCGACTTGGTTTGTGAGTTGATGCCGTATGCATTGCTGACGCATTCCAGACATATATTCATTCCAAGCCCTTTACCAGAGCTGCCAACGTAACCTCCATAAAACAATTTGGATGGGTTATCACCGAAATGCTTCCGTAATGTTTGTTCTTGCTCCTTGGTAATTTGATTAAACGTCAGGATCCGAAGATTTCTCGGAGTGTCTTTCTCCAATGGATGAACATGCAATTCAACCGTGTCGCTATTGCTATATTTTAAAGCATTATTAGCCAGGTTATAGACTACTCTATCCACGGTTGAAAATTCGAGGCAACAGCTGGCTATCTTCCAATCATCTTCTGAGACATATTTTATTGTTTTATTTTCAAACTTGTAATTCTCCCATTTCTCCTCAAATAACCGAGTGGAATGTTCATTAACCATGAGGTCCATTTTTCTTTTCTCAGGATCAAGATCATGAAGACAATTCCGCATTATTTTCAGATGATCACGGACCAAATTAAATATATTCAAAATATCGGTTCTCTCGATCTCGGTATTTAGCATATACGCCAGATCCAACTGCATCATCAATCCAGTTAATGCCCCACCGCGCAAGTCATGACAAACTTTTCTCAGTCCGGGATCTGTTTGTTCATCGCATTCCTGGTTTAGAGCAGCGACAAAATCCTGAATTGTGTCTCTCCATTGCTCATTCCGTATTTCAACCAGCGCGTCTCTGGTTTCATCTTCCTGAATACATCTTTTACTCAGCTTCAAATAGAACTGCAAGAGACGGTACAACTCTCTAATTTTGTGCTGTGATCCATCGGAAAAAAGATCCAACGACTTGCCAAGTTCTGTTCCGAGGTAGCGATCCCCCTTAAGGTGTTGAACTAAATTCGCCTTAGGTAATAGATCCACATCAAACATGAATCTAGAATGCAACAAATTACTGCTTTCGCAACTTCTGATTCTTTCATGTTTAAAAAATTCTATTGCTGCAATTTTCTGCCCCTATTCAACTACTGCCAAAGTAATCGGATCGGATGTGATTTCTGAGTAATTGTTGCTGATTTTCAGAGTGAATACATCACCGTTTTCCTCAGGTGAAATAATAACAAAATTCAATGAATGGCTGTTGGCTCCGTCAATCGGCTCTCCATTTCGCATCCATTGAAATGTTCTCGGCAAACTGCCTTGTATGTCATTGATTTCGATAGTGACACTTTCCCCAAGGGAAGCGGTGACTGATACAGGTTGATCTGGAATTTGTGGAACACCACTGGTTCCATACGCTTTGAGGTTGACGCCTGGTATTGGATCATCCCCCGCGACTGGTTCTTCAGCGCCTGGTTTCTGCCAGGTAACTCCAAAGTTGTCCCCGATACCACCTTCTTTCATGCGCGCTTCAAAGTAGTATTCTTCTCCAGCCAACAACTCAACTGGATCTGAGCGGTTTTCAGGATCAGTCCCGTTCCGGTTGGTAGTAGTCACCCATTCTCGGTAGCCGTTAAATCTGGGTTCCGTCGCAATGAGAACTTTATTCTCCGGTGAACTGTCCGAACTTAACCAAAAGTCACTTTGATCATCCGATGACAGAAAGAAGGTATAAGGGCCTGTCTGGTCAGGAATGATGTAACCTTGAACCAGGATTCCATAACTATCGAGAACATTAGGAGTGATTTCCAGCTGGTCCGGATAGAATATTGTGTCCGGGAAATCAGGAAACTTCTGTGAATTAACTAAGTTCGAGATAGAGGCTCCTGAAATCTGCTCGTATCGACTGACTTTCATTCGTCCCGCTGCTAATAATACGGGAATATCAATCCTTGGAAGTTCAGAAGCAAATCCACTGACTCCGGCATATTTCCATCCTTCAACTCTCATGTTTAGAGCACGAAGATCTGAAGGGATTTCAGTGACATTGATCAGGTAGTGAAATGGTGTTAGCCCAGCCAAAATCTCCACTGGCTCGACGCCTTCCACATCAAAGGAAATGTTGGAGATATCCAGAACGGATTCGGGATCCATTTCTCGTTGAAACTCAATGGCTATCTGATTGGGCGATCCAATCGCATCGGCAATAACGATGTCATCCGCGTTCAATAATTCGGGTGGCAATAAACCTGCCAGAAATTGTCCCTGGATTGGGGCGGAGCCATTCGCAGGAGCTGGATCTCCAGCTTTTGCCCAGGCGACAGAAAGGTGATCACCACCCGTGTTTTCAAAAAACACAGCTTCAGTATAATAAGGTTGTCCGGCCTCCAGCAGAATTGGATCAGATATATTTTCAGGATCCGATGGATTCCTCCTGCCGGTTCCATTGTAATCTCTAAATCCGTTAAACAATGGTTCAAAAGCAATCAGCCTGGAGTTAGCTGCTGTCTCATCCAGACTGAGGTAGAGTTCGCCATTATTATCAGATGACATGTAGAAAACATACTCAGCAGTCTCCTCGGGTATAATGTAACCAGTGAGTACAACACCATAATTATTCTGCAAATCTCTGGGACTTTCATACTGACTAACGAACTCCCCACCATTGTCCACATCAGCTTCAAAACTATACCCTGCTGTTCCTCGGGGCGCCGGGTAAAAATCCTCGATTTGGTTCACACCCAAATAAACCCGACGATAGAGATATCCACGGTTCAACACCCAGGCTCTGAAGTTGAATGTCGCTTCTTCCAACAAGTTTTGATTGGCGGCAAAATCCTGGATTCCGCCAATGGTGATTTGATAGTCCATCCCCATTTCCTGGCGGCTGGTGGTGAGTCGAACACTGTTGGTTTCGGCATCGAGTTCCAAATCCAACAATTCCAGACCTTCCAGCTGATAGTTCTCCGGATTCAGAGCCGTTGCGGCGGTGACTCGCTCATCAAATTCCACCAATACCTGAGTAAAATT
>JAUIHU010000494.1 GCA_030432175.1 Verrucomicrobiia bacterium
CACACTTGCAGGTCTTTTGTCGCCATACGAGAAATGTTCAGATCCAAGCGCATTTCCGAAAACGCTAAATGCGAATACAACTATTAACAATTGAGTCAAATACATGATACTGATTTTCATTACTATGAATATCTAATTGCAGAATGTTAAACATCTGTCATTCGATACGGTGGGATCCCGTCCGCATCGGAAATATGACCTGTATGGCCCTTCCTATATCTTTAAACGCCAACACTAATCCAGTCAGTATAGTTTTTGTGACCTTTGTTTGTGTAAACTCTTTCTTTCCCTGTGGACCCATTAAAAATTATCTTTCTCCATGTGGCCTGCTATTGTCAACTATTCTATTGTTTGATTACAACTATTGCTGTTTTGCGATATTTTTTTAAATCGTTCGGCGCGAGTTCAAATAAGTGAAAACCTGGCGTTTAACCGTAAAATTTCACTACAGGATAAACCTATACAGGTAACGTGCTGGTATGGATTCCCAGTATACAAAATTGGGTGTCAGATAATTTATAACAATGATCAGCTTAAAAATCATGGATAACTCCGGGGCGACGTTGTGCGACGTGCCAGAGTACACCTGCGGGGTCCACAACATAGGCTATACGAAGTCCCCAAGGCTGAAGTGCAGGCTCTTTTGGTGGCGGAGTCCCAAATTTTCCCGGCAGATCCAGAGCTTTGATTTTGCTCCACCACAAATCCAGATCATCCACCATCAATTGCATCATGAAGTTTTCTGCCCATTCTTTCTGATAGTAGTTCTGGAGCAGGAAGCTGGATGAGCCAATCTGGAAAATTGCCACTTCATCGGTATCCAACAGTTTTGTGAAACCAAGCGCTTCATAAAATTGTTTAGAGCGTTCAAAATCCCTGGCTGGAAGAAATGGACGAGCGTTCATTTTAAAATTCGGGCAAACCCAAGTAAGCCATTCCATTCGGCCCAGCGGTAATGATCACATTGCGTTCAGGAACAAAGTCAATCGCGTTGGTTGTTATATCAGAGATGCGTTTCCATGTTAAACCGTGGTTCAAGGTAAGGTCGATCCCGTTGGTTCCGGCGGTAACAAGCATTCCTTCAGTGATTGTCGACGCCGCAACTGCAGATCGAAATCCACTGGGTGGCTCCGCGGTAACGGGTTTCCAGGACTGTCCGTTGTTGTATGAAATCGCACAGTTTTGAGAAGTTTCCTCAGGCTGAGTATAGTTCCCTCCAACGACGATGATGTTGTTGTCCTGCGTCATGGCTAGTGAAAAAATCCCACTACTTTGATTGCGTAAGATTGGTGTGTGTTGGACTGTCCAGGTTCTCCCCCGATCGTTTGAAACCAGCAAGCGACTGGTTGGATGTGATTGACCTTCCAGCCCGCCACCTGTTCCAATGAGAATGGTTTCTTTTCCAACGGCTGAGATGCATGTGCCGCTGGCGGCAAAACCAGCTTCACCTTGATACATTTTTGGTTGCAGTTCTCGATCCAGTTCTTTCCATGATTGGCCTCCGTCATTCGTGAGAAGGATGACCAAGCGACCATCGATTGGATCCCCAAATGCAACCCCATGGCGCTCATCCCAAAAATCCATGGCGTCGAAAAAAATTTCTTCACGCACATCGTTGTAAACACGTGTCCAATTCATTCCTCCATCCGATGTTCGAAAAAACACTCCCGGCGTCCCTGCGTTCATGACGATGGCAGTTTGTGAATTGAAGGCATGTACATCACGGAAATCCAGTTCAGAAGCATTGGGAACCGAGACATTTCTGAATGTCTTGCCTCCGTCAATGCTCCGAATAACGGTTCCTTTTGAACCACTGATCCAAAGGGTGTCTTCGCTGACAACACACAGTCCACGAAAACTTGCATCGGTATTCGTTTCCAATTTTCGCCAGGTGAACTGTGGTGGCGATTTTCTTTCTGTGGAGGATTCGGCTTGGCCTGTTGAAACGGCGCTGAACCCAAACAATACCCATAGGATGGCTCTATAGTAATTTCTGAAATTCATGTCAGATGTGATTTTGTAATCACTCTAATCATTATCGCCAGTTCCATGTCAACCAGAAGAGATGAGTGACCAGCTATACGGTCAAAAAACGTGCGGACTTGATTTTTATCTTTATCTGGTTCTGGCTCGTCGCACGCGCCTGTTTTGTTGGATCGCTTTCCAAAGTCTGTCTTGCCGCTGAACCCCGGCTGCGCTTAATCTGAGTTGATTGATGATTCAATGGTTGAGACAATAATAATCTAATTCAAAAACAAAACAACACCATGGCGACCCAGGATACCTGCTGTACCATTGTTCCCTATTTCAAAATCCACGAAGGGCAGCTCGACGCTTTCAAAAAACTATGTGAGGCATTTGTCGAACAAACCTCCAGTGAATCGAAATGTTTGTATTATGGTTTCAGTTTCGACGGAGATCATGCGCATTGCAGGGAAGGGTATGAAGACTCAGAGGGAGTTTTGGCGCATCTCAAGAATGTCGAAGCTTTACTCGGCGAAGCGCTGAAGATTTCCGATCTCACCCGTCTTGAAATTCATGGCCCAGAAGGAGAAGTGGCTAAATTGCGTGAACCCCTTGCTGAATTAAGTCCGCAGTTTTTTGTGCTGGAATACGGTTTCAGGCGATAAGCGAACCATTGTTCAGAACATCAACAAGTCCCTCCAGTATGATGACGCAGGCGAATGAAAATAAAGCCTCTCGGATTTCATGTTGAACAACACAGCGCCCGCCCCTGATTGGGACGGGCGTGCCAAACCCGATTCACTGCTCGGTCACTAGAACGGCTCTGTAGAATGCCTTTTCTGGAGGGGCGTTATTGTCCCGGAAATCAATGCCGCCAGTTGGCCCGGCATATTCAAGGCCGATCTGGTCCCAGGTATCAAGGTCAGTCGAGCGCTCGATCCGATGCCAGGATTCAGGCCAGACGTTCGGGTCGCGGAAATATATCAAGGCTACGCCATTAACAACTTCCAAGGGTGGGATTGCATTAAGGAATGCGCTGGCGATGCCATGGATTGGTTTTCCACCAGCGCTCAAAATCGTTCGTTCACTTCCAGCGAACAATTTGTCGCGCCAGATCGCGACAGTGAAGTCGTCAGATAAAGAGCCACCGCCGCGCGTGAATCCAGCTCCGAGTGGAGTCCAGATCGATCCATCCCATTTAGCAATGTGATTCGCAGGAAAACCTCCAGCTATAGTGAAATCCCCCAGCGCATAAATATCGTTCTCGTGAACTCCTATCGCATAGACGGCTCCATCAACTCCATCCCCCAGATTCAACCACGAACGGCCGTCCCACCTGGCGATGTTGTTGGCTTGAATCCCTCCCGTTGATGTGAATTCACCGCCAACATAAAGGTCAGAGCCAAAGGCAGCGAGCGAACGGACAGAGCTAAAAGGAAACTGTTCTTGTTGCACGAAGCCAATGGAAGACCAAACGCTCCCATCCCACTTGACGATGCCGTTGAGAGTCTGTTCGCCCGCTCTGATAAGCCCCCAGACGTAAAGATCATTACCAACCACTGCAAGGGTCTCGATGGAGCCGAATGTGTCGGCGCCGACAGGCGACCAGCTCACCCCGTCCCATCTCGCGATGCCACCCGCCGGGACTCCACCCGCCTTGTCGAAGCTACCGCCAGCATAGAGATCGTTGCCCATGACAGCCAGAGCGTAAACATGACCATTGGTGTAGCCGTCACCAATGTCAGTCTTCGTCATCCCTGAGCCCAGAGATGACCATTTGGCGCCGTCCCATTGGGCGATGCCAATGGCCTCCTCGTCCCCTGCAACCGTGAAGCGTCCACCGGCGTACACCGTCGATCCCGACAGGGCTATCGAGTCCACGCGTTCATTCACGCCGTTGCTTAAAGCCATCCAGTTGGAACCATCCCAACGGGCGATATTAGCTGCGGCTTCCCCTCCGGCAGTAGTGAAATTCCCTCCTGCATAAAGATGATCACCGAGTGACACCAGATCCAAAACAATCTGATCGCCACCGGAAAGACCTGAGCCCAACGGGGACCAGGCAACGCCGTCCCACCGGGCCACAAGGTTTGCAGCTACTCCACCGGCGGAGGTGAAATCGCCTGCGGCATATAGCTCATTATTATGAGTCACCAATTGATAAACCCTTTGGGCCGGAAAG
>JAUIHU010000495.1 GCA_030432175.1 Verrucomicrobiia bacterium
AGAGTCGACTGGATGATGATGGAGATCGGTTGTACTGGGCCGATATTGAATATGAATATTTGGTGGATGGGTCCCAGTTGACCGGGAGAAATGTCAAATTTGGAAAGGTCAACACGAACCGTTCTTCGGATGCTGACAAAGTCTTACAAAAATATCCAGAAGGAGTGCTTGTAAATGTTTATTACAATCCTGATGAGGTGGAAATTTCTGTCCTGGAACCGGGTGTTCATGGATCGACCTGGTTCATGCCGATCTTTGGATTGGTGTTTGGGGCTTTTGGTCTTGGATTCCTGCTGATTGGTTTTTTTGCTTTTAAACCCAAGTCCAAGCAGGAACTAGTTGAAAAGCCCTTTAAATCCGTGCAGGAATTTTGAATTGAATGAGCGCTGCTCAGCTCACTGTGAGAGGAATTAATATTTCGTTTAATTGATTTAGTTTCAAATATTATAGTAATATCCTATGCATAAAAAACTAATGACATATCAGTTCTTTAGGGTTGTCTTGTGATCACCTTTCTTTCCCTTATATTATATAAATCATTTTCCCTCAAAAAGTAGAACAACGTTTCCGCCTCGGGAAGCCTTTTTAATCTGCTTCCCTCACGAGACCAGAAACTTCGATCGTACATCGTTACATACCCATTCCCGATTACTCTGAATACGCTTTTATCATCAAAAATAATTGCAGTATCTTCATCCACACCAATACCCAACAAGTGTGGATGATTTTCAAGGATGGTGAACATGTCGAAATGCCTGTTCCTGGCCAAGTGGTGTTGATCGATTGCAGTGTTCTCCAAATAGCCAAAACCGACCACATGGTCTCCATCCATGATCTGGTTGTTGCTGGTGTCACCACGCGCCAGAAAGGAGCCTTGAATGGTCGCCCCAGCTGAACTGCCTCCTATGACTCCGCCTCTCTCTAAAACCTTTCTGAATTCGATCTCTGCTTTTGTTCCGGCATAAGCATCAACCAGCCGCCATTGTCTTCCCCCGCCAAACCAGATAGCTTTCGCTCTTTGGATGGGTTGAAGAAAATCCTCTGCAGAAGCTTCTTCACGATTGGTAGTATGAACCACTGTGACATCCTTTACTCCTCGGTTCCTGAGTCTCTGTGCTGTTGAATTTCTCTGGTCACTTGTTGCGGTTTCACTCGCTGTTGGAATAATCACAACTGGAGCTTCCGGTCCACCCGCTAATTCGATGAATTTATCCAGAACAGAATCATCAAGCCGTCCACCTCCGTGAATGATTAAATGTCCTGATTCCGGACCACTGGATTTGATATCTGACTGTAGTTCTTGAGAAAAAGTAGAGCCTGATACAAAAGCAATCAGGCTCAAAAGAACGAAATTCTTTATGGAAAGCATAGCTTCACTATATTCTCCCATTGATAAGCCGCAAATCAATTTTAGATGATAAACGGGTTTGCCAAAGCGGTGAATGTCTTCGCAAAATCGAGCAATGTTAAAGTCTGGTATGTTCCCTGTACCTGATCCGAGTTTATTATTGTTTGCCAGCTGGACAATCAGTGAGTGACTCTCGGATGGCTTCTTCAAAAAGGGCAAGGTTCATTTAGCTTTTAATTCCAAATTCTTACCATAGAATGGGATGTGAATTTTTTATGAAAAATCAAGTCTCTAAAAAAATTGGGCTTTGGAAGAAGGTATCCTCTATCACCTGGGCCACCTGTTCCATAACGAGCGCCTTTTGTTGCGTTGCGATTTTGTTGGCGCCGAAAGCTCTTGCAGAAGAAGTGGAAGCGGGAAATCAGGAGGACGTCCTCGCAGGTCACTCGTTTCACGGTGAAGCATTCAACGAAGGTCCTCGCCAGAAGGCATACCTGATGGGGGGCACAGGGAATGTTAGCCTGAATGTTTCTACTAAAGATTCTACTGCTCAACAGTTCTTTAATCAGGGAATTGGGCAGTTACACGGATTCTGGTATTTCGAGGCCGAACGTTCTTTTCGTCAGGTTGCTATGATTGATCCGGATTGCGCCATGGCCTACTGGGGGATGGCGATGGCGAATTTTGAGAATGACAAGCGGGCCATCGGTTTTATCGAAGAGGCCGTGCAACGAAAAGATGGAGCCAGCAAACGTGAACGTCTTTGGATAGACGGGCTGAATGACTACTTTGCTTCCAAGAAGAAGAACATTAAAAACGCAAAGAGAAATTACATTCGCAGTCTGGAGGAAATCATTCACGAATATCCTGATGAAATCGAAGCGAAAGCCTTTCTTGCAGTTCGGCTATGGCAGTTCAATCGAGATCTTCCTATCTCCAGCCATCAGGCAGTAGATTCCATTCTGGATCAGGTCTTTGCTTCAAACCCAAAGCATCCGGCGCATCATTACCGGATACATTTGTGGGATCGTGAGAAGCCCGAACGCGCTTTGAAATCCGCAGCACGAGGTGGCCAGGCCGGACCCAGCATTGCGCATTTGTGGCATATGCCTGGGCATATTTATTCCAGGTTAAAAAGATACAGTGACGCAGTTTGGCAACAGGAGGCTTCCTCACGAGCCGATCATGTTCACATGATGCGCGATCGAGTCATTCCGGACCAGATCCACAACTATGCGCACAACCAGGAATGGATGACGCGCAATCTGATTAACACCGGAAGATCCAAAGACGCACTGACCATCGCCGCTAATCTTGTCGAGCATCCCCGTCATCCACTTTATAACACCGCCGCAAAACGCGGTAGCAGCGCTTCCTACGGACGAGCCCGCATATTTCAAGTTCTTCAGCGCTTCGAAATGTGGGATGAATTGATCAACTTGTCCGATACCATGTATCTGGAACCGACTGACATCGCAGTTGAGCAGGATAAACGCATACGAGCCATAGGAAGCGCTCACTTTGAAAAAGGTGACGCGACAAAACTTTTAGCTCAGCTGGTGGAGTTGCAGGCTCGTCTGGCTCACACGCAAAATGAGCAAAAGGCAGCCATGGACAAGGCTGAAAAAGAGGCCAGGAGTGAAGGGAAATCGGCTGGTGAAATTGACAAAGCCAAATCAGTCGCTGGAAGATCATTCGAATCAAGAATTCGACTTCTCAACAGCGCGGTTACTGAACTTACTGCTTGCTCAGGGCTCTTAGTCGGTTCCCCTGAAACCGCCAAAACTCTGCTCGATCAAGTCAATGGTGTCGCCAAAGATCGACTCGCCAGACTTTATCTTCGTGTGGGCGATCATGAAAAAGCCGAGCGCCTGGCTCGCGAAGCAGTGGAATCTGCAGAGAACGAAGTCATTCCTCTGGCTAATCAGATTCACGTCCTATTCGAGATAGGAAAACAGAAGGAAGCAGGTGAAGCTTTTGCCAAGCTGCGTGAAATTTCCAGTGAGATCGACGATTTGACCAGGCCCCCTTTTCAGAGACTAGCCAAAGTCGCCGCTGAACTGGATTACCCAGCTGACTGGAGGGTCGCCAGAAATATTCCCGATGACATTGGCTTGCGTCCCGAACTGGATAGCATTGGGCCGCTGCGTTACACCCCGACATCGGCTCCGGATTGGACTTTGCCGAATTCTGAAAGCGAGTTCATTGCTTTGAAACAATTCAAAGGCCATCCGGTCATCGTCATTTTTTACCTGGGCCACGGTTGCTTACATTGTGTCGAGCAGCTGAACACCTTTGCTCCAAAAACGAAAGAATTAGTCGATGCCGGAATCTCACTGGTCGCCATCAGCACGGACAACATCGAAGATCTGAAGCAGAAAGTGGATGACTACACGATGGATGATCAGACCAAAGAGTTTCTGGCGAATAATCTGGAAAGTTTTCTTGGCGCCACCCAAGGACAAAGTGTTTTCCCATTTCCTCTTTTATCAGATGCTGGGCTGGAAACCTTTAAAGCCTACCGGGCGTTTGACGATTTTGAAAACCAGCCTCTGCATGGAACCTTTCTGATCGACAGGGATGGGTTGGTGCGTTGGCAGGACATCAGTTACGAGCCATTTACTGATCCCGATTTCCTTTTGAAGGAATCCAAACGTTTGCTGGAGTTGCCAGTCCGGCCCGTGGAAAGTTTAGCGCTGAGGCCAGATGTTCAGGAGAAATTGGAGAGACAGCCAAACGCTCAAAAGACCACGGTGAGTGAATCTGGAAGCGAGTAATTCTTTCCTCATTAATACA
>JAUIHU010000496.1 GCA_030432175.1 Verrucomicrobiia bacterium
CGCGCTCAGGAAGTTGGTCGGATCATCAAACTGTCGGCGCAGGAACCGGTTTGTCGGATGCTGACCGTGAGTTCGCCAAACAGCTTGAACGCCTCCGCTTTGTATTCCAGCAAAGGATCTTTCTGGCCGTAAGCTCTCAATCCAATACTCTCGCGAAGCCCATCCATGCTGTACAAATGCTCTTGCCATCGTCGGTCAATGGAACTCAGAATCGTATATCGTTCCAATGACTGGATAAAGCCTTCCTCCTCGAAGCTGGCTTTCAAATTATAAGCCTCTTTAACTTCATTGAAGAATACCCATGCCACCGCGCGCTGTTTAGCGTCCGGCAACGCCAGAATGAATGTCGTGTCATTCAAATCCCCTTCAGAGATTGTCTTCTCGGCAGCCTTCTTGACCTGGTCTTCATTCCAACCCAAAGGAAAGTTCAACTGTGCCCATTCCAGAAAACCCTTGATATTCCAATCAGCGATATCCTGGTCTGCATACAAGTTTTCATCCACTTTCCAGCTGATCACTTCTTCCAGAATCTCCATCATGCGAACATGAGTGTCTTCGGACTGAATTATTTCATTCCTGAATCCATAGATCACCTCACGTTGCTTGTTCATGACATCGTCATATTCCAGCGTGCGTTTCCGGGGCTGAAAATAATTGGATTCCACCCTCTTCTGGGCCTGTTCGATAGCGCGGTTCAGCAATGGGCTTTCCAGTGGCTGACCCTCTTCCAATCCGCGCTCCATGACTTTTTGCACCCAATCAGAAGCAAATAATCTCATCAGATTATCTTCCAATGAGATAAAGAAGTGGGAGGATCCAGGATCCCCCTGGCGCGCGCATCGTCCTCGCAACTGTCGGTCAATGCGTCTGGATTCGTGTCGCTCTGTGCCAATGACATGGAGTCCACCCAGCTCAGCCACTCCAGGCCCAAGCTTGATGTCCGTTCCACGACCGGCCATGTTAGTGGCAATGGTCACACTACCTCGTTGCCCGGCACGCGCCACAATTTCCGCTTCCTGCTGGTGGAATTTGGCATTCAACACCGAGTGCACGATTCCTGCCTTCTTCAGTATTTTGGAAAATCTTTCACTGGTTTCGACCGTGGATGTTCCAACCAGAATCGGGCGACCTTTTTTGTGTTCTTCCAACAGTTCCTGCAATGCCGCATCAAATTTCTCACGTTGCGTCTTGAAAACGGTGTCATTAGCGTCCATTCGCAGACATGGCTGGTTGGTCGGAATCACCATGACCCCCAAGTTGTAAATATCCATGAACTCGGACGCTTCAGTTTCAGCGGTACCGGTCATCCCTGCGAGTTTGACGTAGAGGCGGAAGTAGTTCTGAACAGTAATAGTGGCCAGGGTCTGGGTCTCTTTTTCAATCTGAACCCCTTCCTTGGCTTCCACTGCCTGGTGCAACCCGTCACTCCATCGACGACCTGGCATTTTACGTCCGGTGTGCTCATCAACAATCACCACCTTGTTTTCTTCAATAACGTACTGAACGTCTTTCTCGTACAGGCAGTATGCTCTAACCAGCTGACTGATCGTATGGATGCTTTGAGCCTGGTTCTCAAATTTTTGCTGTGCTTTTACCTTTTCCTCAGCTTTGCCTTTCGAGTCCAAATCATTTCGCTCATCAATCTCATGCATCATCGCCCCGATATCAGGCAACATGAACGCATCCGGATCTTTCGGACTCAGGAAATTCCGACCTTTTTCTGTCAGGTCAGCGTCCGACCCTTTTTCATCAATTGCGAAAAAGAGGGCTTCTTTGGCGTCATAAAGCGCTTTTTTGGTCTGATCAGCATGCAAATCCAGTTCAACCTTGTTGGCGAGCTTCAGGTTATCCGGATTCTCCATGATCTTCAGCAAGCGCTCAGAGCGTGGCATTCCCAGCCTTGCCTGATAAAGCAGCATGCCGATCTGGTATTGCAAATCTGTGGCGTTTTGAGGACTGGATCCATCGGCTGGTCGTAACTCCTTGATTAGTTTCTCCGCGTCCTGAAGTAACTTGTTACAGAGCCGGTTTTGTTCGTGAGTCAGTGATTTGACTTTAGGTTGGAATAGCTCGTATTTCTGATTGTCGGCAGCGACAACGGCAGGCCCGCTGATAATCAAGGGAGTTCTGGCCTCATCAATCAGAATTGAGTCCACCTCGTCGACTATCGAGAAGTAATGTCCGCGTTGAACCTGGGTTTCCTTTCGTGTGGACATCCCATTGTCGCGCAGATAGTCGAATCCAAATTCCGAGGAAGTTCCATAAGTAATATCGCATTGATACTGTTGTCGTCGGATTTCGGGCGGTTGAGCGTTTTGAATACATCCAACCGTCAATCCGAGATAACGATACAAAGCCCCCATCCACTCACTGTCGCGAGCAGCCAGGTAATCATTCACCGTAACCACATGAACGCCACGTCCGCTCAACGCATTCAGATAAACCGGCAAGGTCGCTACCAAGGTTTTACCTTCACCAGTGGCCATTTCTGCGATCTTCTGATTATGCAGACAGATACCGCCAATCAATTGGACGTCGAAATGGACCATATCCCATTTAAGCATATGCCCGCGAACATTGATCTCGCTGCCGCACATCCGCCTCGCGGCGTTTTTTACAACGGCATAAGCCTCAGGCAGGATTTCTTCCAGCTCTTTGGCTAAATGATCGTTATCCAGGATCTGAGACAGGCGGTTTTTCCACTCAGCAGTCTTCTGCTTCAGCGCTTCCTCGCTCAGCTCCTGCAGTGAGAGCTCAATCTCATTGATCCTCTCCACTAACGGGTAGAGCTTTTTAACGTCTCTCTCGTTCTTGGACCCAAAAATTTTTTTGATGACCTTCGTTAACATAAATCCGATTTCGATTCCGAATGCCCGGTTCGGAATGTTCCGCACCCAAGTTCCGGCTCACTATTTTCCAACAGAAATTTCACGGTGATGTGAAAAAGAATGTATTAAATTGAATAATCCTGAAGACTAAGTCAAATAAATGGCTCGAATCCTGCATTTTCATTTATTTGTTCAAGTCAAAGTCAGGACCTCAATTTAGCATAGTATCCAGATTTCGGCGTTTCCATTACATTTCAGTTTTGGCATCTTTCTTCCCATGGAACCCGCTTCCCACTCATTTGAAGAACTGCTCGATTTTACGCTCAAGCGCATGGAAGCCATGAAAAAAGAGGGTGTGCGCTGGGTTTCTGTGAATCCTGATTGGTTGAGTCCACTGGAACCAGCCAACTATCATTCTCCTGTTCAAGAACGAGAAAAATCCGATTCCACCTCACCGAGTGCCCCTCCGACTCCAAGGTCCAGGGAAGTTCCACCTTTATCAGGGCTTCAGAAACCAGCTCTGAAAACTGGAGAAAGGAAAATAGATTCATCGGGTCCTGAAACAGCCAACCCCACTTCTTCTCGAAATCAGTTAGCAGCGCCAAAGGCGAAAACAAAGCCATTGGATTTACAAAAGCTTTCGGATCAGGAACTGAACGCAGGCATGGACCGCCTTCGCGCGGAGGCCTTACAATGTCAAAAATGTCCACATCTGGCGGAGTCCCGCAGAAATGTTGTGTTTGGGGTGGGTAATATCAACGCGGATCTGATGTTTGTCGGAGAGGCTCCGGGTATGGATGAGGATTTGCAAGGTGAACCCTTTGTGGGTAAGGCAGGTCAGTTGTTGACTAAAATCATCGAAGCCATGGGGCTCTCCCGGGAGGAGGTATATATTGGCAACGCGTTGAAATGTCGTCCTGATACTCCGGGCCAAGCCTATGGCAATCGCAAACCGACACCGGATGAAATTGCCAACTGCCTGCCATTCATCGAGAAACAGGTCGAGCTGATCCGTCCCAAAGCGCTCGTAGCGCTGGGCGCCAGCGCGGTGGAGGCCCTATATGGGGAAAAGGTATACATCACCCGGATCCGTGGCCAGCGTCGGGATTATCGCGGAATTCCACTGATGCCCACATTCCACCCATCTTACCTGCTCAGAAACTCTTCGCATGCTGTAAAGCGTCTGGTCTGGGAAGATATGCTGGAGGTAATGGAGATTCTCGGAATGCCGATTTCTGAAAAACAACAAGGGTACTTCAAAAAGTGATCTACTTCGATCATAACGCTACTTCTCCAATGATCCCCGA
>JAUIHU010000497.1 GCA_030432175.1 Verrucomicrobiia bacterium
TACCGGAACGGGATAATTTTGTCGGGGGTTCCAGGGCTAGCGCCCTTCGCTACGCACGGGTCGCCCAGAGGGCTAAGAGGTCCGTTCGCAATTTGTTGATTAACGGACGAATTTACGTTGGTTTTGGTATTGGGACGCCACACCCTTCGGCCTGTTGTTTCCTAGCCCTCCGGGCGACCCGTGCGTAGCGAAGGGCGCTAGCCCTGGTTGGTCCGAACGTACGAACGAATGTTCACATGGTATGAATGCCCAAACGACACGGATGCCCAAACGACATGAATGTTCAAAGGTTATTGGAATTCGAATATTTTTGGATGTCCAAATGATTAAATGATTCGAAAAATACCCATATCGACCGTTTGTTCATCCGTCCGCATTTCCGTGTAAATTTTTTGACACCCAAAAACATTCCAACATTCGAAACCGTTGAAAACATTCGATATTTTAAACCGTGCACATATCCAAACATTTGAATATCCGTTCATGTGTTTGAACCAATCGAGGCTAGCGCTAGCGCCCTTTTCCAGACAATAGCGCTCAGCGTGTAAGGAAGTCTTTTGGCTATTTGAATACTTGTTTCAATTTTGCCATCCAATTAGACTAAACCATGATGGCTTTAAGAAAATTATTTTTACAGTGGGGTGTGGCATTGGGTGTCACCTTAACAGCTTTCCAGGGCGTGGATGCTCAGGGACAGGGATTTTTGGGTCGTTTGTTTGGAGGCGAAGATCAAGAGGAAACAGCGCCCGCTGAACCTGAGGAAAGTGTTGACACAGAGTTAGAGGAAGCAAAATCAGACGCAATCACTTCGCTGACCGGGGTTTACGAGGCTTTGATTAAAAAGGGTTTTCCAATTAAAGAACGTCCTGAAGGTGATGTCTCTCAGATTCTTTTCTATCTGAAAGCCCTGCGCGGGACCATTGAGGATATTAACCAGCGTGGAGTGGCTATCACTGAGCGATTGCAAAAGCTTACTAATGAAACGGTTGGCGCAAGATTGTCAGAAGGATTTGATCCTAATACTTTCTTAATCAATTTAAAAAAAGTACGTGATAATAAGGCCTCTGTTAAAGCTGAGTTGCTTGAGATTAAAAAAGAGTTACTGGTGATCCGTGGTATGCTTGACAAGGCTGAAGAGTACGGCTTGGCAATGATTCACTCCCTGCAAGCATTCTGGAACACAGTTAAGGATCCATTGGTGCTGGCGAGATATCCTTTTGACAAACAAATGAGGGAAGATGTGAAGGAAATCAAAACGATCCTCAAAGAACTCGAACCGACTGTGAAAGGTGTGGCTGATATGGCGCAGAATCTGTCCAAAGCGATGATCCAGGTCATGAGAATGTTTACCGGCATGAATGTGCCTGATCCTGACAACTCCGAGTTAAATGAGCAGATTGATGCTGCATTTGCTAAAATATTTAAGGAAGCTGCGAAGACTGTAGAGCAGGATTGACATTCGTCTTCATGAGCCTCCAAGGATGACGTTTTGAGACAGTTATGAAATTATCCGTTTTACTGTACTTGATTTTGTTGTCCTGCAATTTGAGCCTGGTGGCAGATCCCGGTGAATGGTCTTCTTATCGCGGAAATAATGCCAGGCAGTCTTTTCTGAATCGCCCAATTCTTGAGGGCGATTTGCCTTCTGAATCCACAGAGGTCAAGTTTCAACTCCGGTGGTCGTTCCATGCGCCACAAGGCCCATCCCCAGCATGGGGCGCTCCTGCTCCCAAAAGTTATTGGCAGCGTTTAGAATCCATTGAACCTCGAGTTACTGATGATCGTCGTTTCGCGTTGGTTTGTGATGACAGGCGGCTATATTTTGGATCCAGCGCTGATGATCAGATTCGCGCATTGGATCTGAAAACAGGTCGATTACTTTGGAGCTTTGGCTCTGAAGGTCCAATCCGCTATGCGCCAGCGTTATCTACTGATTCCCAAAGACTTTGTTTCAGTTCGGATGACGGATATCTTTATTGCCTTGATGCGGAAACCGGAAAGCTGAATTGGAGGCAGAGTATTGGGAAATCCAGGAGACGTGTGGTTGGAAATGGTCGGATCATTTCAGAATTTCCTTCCCGGACCGGCGTTTTGATTGTTGGAGATCGAGTTTATGCTGGAGCTGGACTTTATCCACAGCAAGGATGTTTCCTCATCTCCTGCGACGTGGCGGATGGTGGAATCATCTGGCGCAAAACGATTGACGATTCGCCGCAAGGTTATCTTCTGGCGGGTGAAGAGCAACTGATTGTTCCGACCGGGCGAGGCAATCCTGTAGCGTTTCAAATCAATGATGGAGAACTGATTCATCGTTACTCCGGTATTGGTGGAGCCTATGCGGTTCTGACCGACCGTGAGCTGATTGCTGGAAGAGGTAATGATGGATCGCTGGCCGTTTCTGATCAGACATCTCGCGAACGGTTGGCGCAATTTGCTGGAAGTCATTTAGTCATCGGACCGCAATACTCTTTCATGGCGGGACGAGATAGTTTGATAGCTCTGGACCGCATTCGGTACATGCAGCTGAATCGAGATCTGAAACAAAGGCAAGCGTCTGCAAGAGATTTAAAACAGCAATTGCAACTGGCCACAAAAGAAAAAAACGCTAAAGAAGCCGAGCGACTTCTTGAAGAACTGGAATCCAGTTCTGACAAAATAACAAAGATCGAATCTCAATTAGCCAAGTGCATTGTTTGGCAGAAAAACGGTTTGGGGTCGCTATCCACCATGGTTTCCGCGAAGGATGCATTAATCATCAGTGAACCCAATCAAACATCCATTCTGAATCCCGAAACGGGCGCTGATTTGGGAAAAATACCGACTCTTCAATCGGTAGCTGACATTGCTCTTGCCGGGAATTCGATCCTGCTATCACTGGAGTCTGGGGATATTCAATGTTGGTCACTCGCTGAATCCAAACCTCCGGCATCGACTCCATCGCCGACCAATCTGTCTTTAGACAGAGAAGTGAATGAGGATTTTCTTGATGAAAGAGTTGATGGGTTTTTAGCTGATCAAATCAAATCGGTAGCGCTAGATAACCCCGCTTTACGCAAAGGCTTTGGTCTTTTTGAATTTGAAACTCCGATTCACTCTGTTCAATTGAACATGGCGATTTCTTTGATGGAATCGACCGAACTGCATTGGGTATGGCGCATGCCTGATTCAAATGCCCTGGAGCGCTGGAAAGAAATCCTGGTTGAACGAGGCGTTTATGGCTCACGGGTTCACATTTTCAAGAAAACACCAGAAGATGAATTGCCTGGGGCGTTTACCGATTATTTATTCAACTGGATCTGGGTGTCCCAAAGTCAATGGGATCACTTTTCAAATCAGCAACGAATTGTCTGGGAACAGATTTGTCGTCCTTATGGTGGGCAGATTTGGGGTTGGGAAAAATCAGAAACCACCCCTCCCATAATGCGTTCCGTTTACATACGAAAAGAACTTAGTGGAGCCGGGAGCTGGACTCATCAATACGCTGACTCAGGAAACACAGCCGCTGCCAGGGATCGCCGGATCAAACCACCTTTCAAGATTCAGTGGTTTGGGGGCCCTGGAGCAGACCGAATGGTCGACCGGCACTTGCGTGGTCCGGGCCCGCTTGCGTATGCAGGTCGATTGATTGTGCCTGGAGAAAATCAATTCATGGCAGTGGACGTCTACAATGGGGCTGCGCTGTGGAGGAAAGGATTTCCCGGATCTCAAAGGTACACATTGCCTTTCGATGCGCCATACTACGGGATTGGACAAGAAGGTTTTTTTCTTGCTGCTGCCGATCAACTGAAATGGGTGGACCCAGACACGGGTGAGGAACTTGCCTCCTGGAGCGCTCCTTTGACCCGATCCGAGACACGACAATTGGAACCGGATAGCGCACGGGACGATTCAGAAGATTTTTCCCACTCCATTCATTGGGGTTATGTAGCTCCTTTTGATGGAGCTGTGATTGCGAGTCTGCAATGGGATCATGCGTCGCGAACTGAACCCAGTCGGGATTTGATCAATGTAGATTACAGCAATCACCAACCAATCGCCACCAGTCAGGCATTGGTGCGGTGGAATCCTCGAACTGCAGAACGAGAATGGATTTATGCAGGTGGGCGGTTGTTGAACACCA
>JAUIHU010000498.1 GCA_030432175.1 Verrucomicrobiia bacterium
GCCAGTTCCCTTTCGGTTTGCGCTATCTGCTGGCGAAGGTAAGAGTTGACTTCCAACGCTTCCTGGGACTGCATGCGCTGAATAAATCTCACCAGTTCCTCCATGTACAACTGGAGAATGTTCACAGTATCTTCAGGTGATCTGAATCCTTTGTATGTAACCCAAACAAAATCGGTGTTTCTTTCTTCCCCAACAGCGAGGTACATACTGAGGAATTTGGGTGAAATGTAGGGATCTGACTCCGCGCTGACTTGCTGAAGCACCGGCATAGACTTCATCACCGTCAGAAAACTGGCGGTGGAAAGCTCATTGGGTTTGAAAGGCTCTCCGATTTCTGATGTGCGAAATGTATTTGGAATGCTGTTCTTAATCAGAGTTCCGCTGGCCGTATAGGTATCACCAAACTTGATACAACCTGCCAACAGAGCAAGAACCAGAAAGCAACCTCCACTCAGCAGCGGCCAAGTCCAGCGCTTGATCAACCCACCAGGTAAACGCAGCGGATCAAAGGGAATTTTGAAACCACCTCCAGTCCCGGAGGATGATGAAGAATCATCCAAATCCTCCTCATCCTCCTCACCATCAAAATCAGCTTCAATTCTTTGCGATTCTTTCATTTTCCTGGAGGGCCTGGGAGTAGCAGGTTTGTCAGCATTTGTGGGATGGAAATGAGAATGGGACGCGACCGGATCCGGGTCCGTTCTCAACTGCCGATCCATTTTATAATGATTCCACTTCATGCTTCCCTATTTCCAAAAAGTGACCTTCCTGCAATCAGCGGCCCGCTCTCGGTCTTTCAAGTAATCTATAAAATCATTCAATCACAGTTAAACAGTAAATAACCCCGGGATTTAAGACTAATCAGGATCCACTGACTTTCTACCCGATCTCACTTGAACGGCGTGATGGATCAATTCAAGAGTTTTTCTGGCCGTAGTTTCCCAGGAAAATAACTGAGCGCGCTTGATTCCCAGTTCTCTGAATGTGCCCCTGATCTCTGAAGATTGATCAAATTCAACCAGAGCCTTTTTCATGGAATCGATAGAAACCGGATCAATAATGTGCGCAGCGTCACCTACGACCTCTCCCAGCGACCCTTTATCGGAACAGATGACCGGTGTTCCACAAGCCATTGCCTCGACCGGAGGAAATCCAAATCCCTCAAACAGTGAAGGATAAAGAAAAATATCTGCTGCCTGGTAAAGTGATGGCAAATCCTCATCGGGGACAAATCCAAGGGAGCGGATGGAATCTTTAAAAGCAGAACGACTGATAGCTTCATGAATGGCTTCCGCCCCATGCCAATCACTTCCACCCAGAACCAGTAATCGATCAGAACCAGTCTCACGCTTGAACTTTTCAAATGCCTCGATCAACCGGACGTGATTTTTCCCCGGATGCTCCAGTCTGGCGACATAAAGCGCAAACGGTTTTTCCAGACCATATTTATTCCTGACCAGAGCAGCCGGATCTTCATTATCGCTGGCGAGTCGGAATCGTTCCTGATCAATCCCATTCCAGACCACACTAATTTTGTCTTTGGGCAATTTGAAAAAACGCTCGATATCATGCGCAGTATTCTGACTGACAGCGATCACCTGTTCTTGACGATGAGTGATCCATCTAACAACCACTCTCCCATAAAACATTCGCGCGAGATCATATTTTCCACGCACATGAAAAGGCGCCAAATCATGGATCACGCTCACCTTGGCACAAGGGGCATTCCATATTTGCCTTCGATAACTGGGAACCAGGATTGCATCCAGTTTCAATTCCCTGGCACGTTGTGGAGCATGTTTTTGATGCCAAAGAATATTGCGAACGGCAGGCCGATACTTTTCCTGAACGATATCCAGGGTCATTGTATGCTTTTGTGCTTCAAAGAATTGCTGATCTTCTTCAAAGACAAATAGAAAAAATTCATGATCGCACGCGTATTTTTCAAAAGATTTGAGCAGGGCAAACAGGTATTGAGCAATACCTGTCTTACCTCTTTGAATAACGCTGGTTGAAATTCCAATTCTCATAAAACATCAGGATATTTCCCGGACCTCACTTGAAACTATTTGGATTGGCCTTTCCCAATTAAAAAATCCTTCATTCTAGTCAATTTTAAAACGTTCTCCACTGCCGGGGACGGATTACGAAACTCCAACATCAGGTCTAGCGACGCAGCATATTTTTTTGATTTTACCATCAAGCCAACGCCTGAACTGTCAATAAAGGTAAGGTTTGTCAGGTCAACTTTCAAAGGATCGGGAGCCAAAGAGTCCTTGTTCTTGAAACCATCTATGAAGCTTTTCGTGATTTCCCAAACTTCATCCACATTGGCCGCAGTAACTTCCTGACTCCATTTTAACTCACCATCGCCAACTTCAGGACTGGTCACGGTCCGACTGGGAGTTTCCTGGTTCAGTTCAGAAACAATGGCATCAACCGACTCATAAGTTTCCAGAAACAAGTCGACTCCAGCTCTTTGCAGGATGACCTTCAATTCTGACCTTGTCCCAGCCAGGAATGTTTTTCCAGCGTAGCCAATGGATTGTTTCCTGAGCCGTAACAGCAGCCCAACGCCCAGGCTATCCAAAAACCGTGTTTCAGTGCAGTCAAAGACCAATGAACCTTGCCCTGTTAACAATTCCGCCCATTCATCGTGTTGTTGACGGATTTGGTCGCCGGTCAGAATCTGAGGTAGTTTAGCCAGTTTAAGCGTCGTTCCGTTTTCCAACGGTATATCGCCGATTTCAGCCCGACCGGCACTGAACCTCTTTAATCTCGAAGGAACTCGGTTACGTAGAATTTCGCACCAGGATTTCCATGCAAAAACGCCTAATCCCAGCATATAACGCTTAAAAAGACGTTTGGGCTCCTGCAACAAGCGGTAAATCCATTCGGTTCCTGTCTTCTGCATCCAAACAGGCGCGCGTTGCACGTGTCCTGCAATGAAATCTATCGTTGCCCCAACTCCTACTGACACAGGAGCCAAACCTTTCCGGAAATGCATGTTTATCCACTTCTCCTGTTTAGGACATCCAAAAGCAACAAACAGAAGGTCCGGCTTGAATTCTCTAACCCTTTCTATGATAGCCTCATGGTCCATTTCGAGCAGTGGTTTAAATGGCGGGGAATAAGCGTCAATGGCAAGATCTGGATACTTCTCGCGGGTTTTTACGACGGCCTGATTGAGGGAATCCTCCGCTCCACCCAGAAGAAAGACCCGATAACCTTTTTCAGCTGATCTTTTCAGTAAGAGTGGAGTCATGTCCGAACCCGTAACTCTTTCTGGCAATGGCGCTCCTAATAAACGGGAAGTCCACACCAGCGGCATCCCATCGCAAAGGACCAGATGCGCATCGAATAAAATCCGCCTTAATTCAAGGTCTGATGACGCCTGGACAGCAAAATCGAGGTTGGCTGTCGCAAGATACCGAGGCGTTCTTGCTTGAATCATCCCATCAATCAAAGTCAGAGTTTCTTCCATGGTGACAGGATCAAACGCCACTCCCATGATAGCAACACTCGGTCTGGAAGGCAGAGACTGGATTTCAGGTTGTCGGATAGTTGTTCCGAGAGTCATGTCTTTTTGTAATCCAACTTCGACGTGAATTAAAAGCCTGGAATGTCCGGTGTTGATACACTTAACCGCAGAATTTGCATCGTGCCATAATTTGAAACAGCTGGTTCATCAATCAGTGTCATCGTTGTTTTAACCCCCATCTCATGGACCCCAAAGATATAATCAAAGCTATCATCCTTCTAGGCATGTTTGCAGTCGGTGGGCCAGTCCTGGGCGTTCTGATCAAAAACAATCCCAAATACATACGCTGGGTATTCGGAACCATGTGTTTCATGACCATGGGTGGTGTAATGGGGCCGACCGAGTGGGGGCTGACATTAGGTTCTGTAGAATGGTATCGCGGACACAGCAAAGGCTATCATTTCTATTTCAATGAAGCGCTGGCGCTGGGATTGATTGTCGCATTTGCTCTTCAAGGCAAGAAGAGTTTCAAATGGATCCCGCCAGGGTTTGCTCTTTATCTGGCATATTGCTTCCTGAGCCTGCTGTCCATTATTCGCACTCCCATGCCGAACTATGTACTGATGTCCTATTTC
>JAUIHU010000499.1 GCA_030432175.1 Verrucomicrobiia bacterium
TCAGAAACCAGGTCGACCAGAACATCTGACTCTGAGTTAACAAATGGAATCCAATCTCTGTGCTCCAATACCAGTTCCACCAGCGGTCCGTAATATCTGAGTCGCTTACCAGAGCCGATCTCGGTTTCTATTTTCTGAATTTCACCTTCTGCCAATATCAATTTTTCTGTAGCCTTATTGAATAAATCATCAGTAAAGAACTTAAATCCTTCTTCGTAATAAGTAGCCGCTCCTGACTCCAATTTAAAACTTTGCAGCCACTCAAGATAAACTTCCCACTGCTTAATGCGAGCTTCACGCCACTCGGCCGCAACTGTGCCGCTGTAAACTCCTGGTTCAGATTGCAGATCATTCAGTTTTTCCTCCGCTGACTGAAGCCGCTCATTATTCTGCTGAATTGATGCAGCAACTATGCGAAACCTGGTTTCCAGTTCTAACTCTCTTTGTCGACGTTTTTCCTCATATTTGGTTGTCAAATCATCTAAAGCATCCGATAGCGAAATCTGATAGCGTTGTGAAGTGGAAGTAATAAAATCTAAAGCGCTGGCTTTGAAGCTTTCAAATTCGCGCTTTTCTGAATCCAATGGAAATTCTCGGATCTCACTCAACCATTTCCGTGTATTTTTGAAACCCTGTTCGTTGACGAAGTACCACCCCCCCGCGCCAGCCGCAGCCAGCAGTATTAAAACTATCAGGAAACTGAATGACCTGGATTTACGATGATTTGCAGGTTGTCTTTCTAATGCATCAGGCTCCCGCTTCATCACAGCTCTGCTCTGAGCCGTCGGTTGGCGGTTTATTGAATCTACCAACTCCACTTCCACTGCTTCAGTTTCAGGCGCCCGTGAAGATTCGGATTTATCGAGGTCCTCACTGAACAACAACGATTCCCCGTCGATTTCTGCCAACTCCAGCAACTCGTATGCTTCTTCACACTTAGCTAACGCCTGTGCATACTTTTTCTTCAAGCCTTCGGTAGCCGCAGTTTCGAGTTTTTGAGTGAAAAAATCTTTTTTAGCATTGAATGCGTTCAATCTTAACTCATCATCCGCGCCGGAATCCAAGCCCAATATCAGATTTGCTTCATTCGTTGTCATGAGCTGTCGGAGTTAATTTAATACTGATTGAACGGAACCAATGTCATCCACACAAATTCTATCACTGGCCTGTCCAATTCAACATCCTGCAAAAGGTTGATTTTTTAAGCAACTGGATTCAGTTCACCTGACAGGTAAAACTTTCAATCACGGCCTTCTTCTCCCCTCGTCCTGCGAAATTTCATACCGGTACACATACTCATCTCGTTTCACAAATTCCGCGTGAGAGTCGCAAAATGCGACGTTTGACCCGTCAATGCCGTGGTTGTCTACCGAATCAGGATAGTTGTTCCTCGTCCCTTGAAACCCATCATCAGCATCCACAATCAACCACAGTTGTGAAGGACCAGGAATCATTCCCCGAAGTCCGAATGTGTCCTGCTTATGACGATATATCTGCGCCGTCTTCTGCGTTTTCTGAACACGCGGATTCAAACTCATGTATCCATAAACCTCATAACTGGTTCCGGGTTGGTTCTTCGGAGTCAAAGCCGTTTGTAACAGATCTTTTATTACAGGAGAACGTTTGATCGGATGCCTGACCTGAAGCTCTGGGCGAATGAAGTTCTGTGTGCCAGGGCAGGTATAGGATTTCAGTGATCGTATCTTCTCTGGATACAACCAGGTCAGATCATCATCCCCTGGACCAGAAGTATCCGCAAAAGCTCCTGCCTTGTTTTCCTCGGAATACATATGCGCAGCAATCGCCATCTGCCGGGTATTGTTCAGGCACTGGATCCGCTTGGCTCGATCCTTGGCTTTAGCCAGACTCGGCAATAGCATTCCTGCCAGGATCGCAATAATAGCTATTACGACCAGCAACTCTATCAAAGTAAATCCATTCAGCGCTCTTCTAATTCTAACCTTCATAAAATTTAAGTGACACCAGACCCGATCCGATCGCGGATACAAACTCAACGTTCAAAGGACTCCACCCATCCTTAATCACACTCTTTATTAGAAAAGGATCGGTACAGGGTTACGGTTTACTTCTGCCAGAATCCTGAGAAATCTCATAACGATAAACATACTCATCCCGCTTGATAAATTCCGCATGCCCATCAGCAAAAGCGACATTCGATCCGTCAATGCCGTGGTTGTCTGCTGCGTCCGGATAATTGTTTTTATTTCCAGGACCGCTGTCATCGCCATCGACAAACAACCAGATACGGGAAGGACTGGGAATCATTCCTCGGGTTCCAAACGTGTTGTGTTTGTGACGATAAAACTGAACTGATTTTCGAGTTTTTAAAACCTGCGAAGGCCATCCCATAAAACCATAAATCTCGTAACTGGTCCCGGGCGTCGCCCCGGCGTTGTCAGCATTTTCCATTAAATCAACGAGCAGATGAACTTTTTTGGACGGATGTCTTCCTGCGAGATTCCACCGAATAAAGTTTTGCGTTCCCGGACAGGTGAAAGTGTTCAAAGATTTGACAGAATAAGAATGTAACCAGGTAAAATCATCGTCCAGCAAACCTGGGGTGTAAGCAAAAATGCCTGCTTCATTATCCTCCGAGTACATCACTCCCCCGAGCCCGATCTGTCGGATGTTGTTCAAACACCCGATCCGCTTGGAAAGTTTCTTTCCGTTCGCCAGAACAGGGAATAACATCCCGGCAAGGCCGGAAATAATCGCGATCACAACGAGTAACTCGATCAGTGTAAAACCTTTTAAATTGGATTCCTGATTCGACTTCATGAGAGTTTAAAAATCTCCCTCAGCGCCACACACAACAGGCTGAGGATCAGTTCTACTTGCTACAGGTTCCAAGTTTATATCTTTTTTCTGTTAAAAATGCGAACGATTTTCACTACTTTATTCCCCAACGTGGTAATTTTTTACCTTTTTAGTTTGACAAAACTCCTCTTATGGTAAATTTTTGCCATGTTATGACTCACCCACAAGATTCAGCCAAGCCAGATCCATTTCATCTCAGCAAACGGGAACGGGAGATTATGGAGGTGGTTTTTCAAAACGGCGCCTCCACAGCCAAAGAGATTCATGAAGGCTTAACCAAACCTCCGACGCTTTCTGCTATTCGAGCGCTGATACGGATACTGGAATCAAAGGGACACCTGAAGCACAGGAAAGATGGCGTTCGACATGTCTATTACCCAACCAAACCCGTAGAGAAAACCAGAAAAGCGGCTCTGCGAAAAGTTGTGGACACGTTCTTTGGAGGCTCGGTTTCCAAAGCATTTACTTCGCTGGTCAGCGATCAGGAAACACAGCTGAATGAAGAAGAATGGCAGGAAATCCTGGATCTGGCGAAACAACACAAGGGGTCCAAAGGCAGCAAATAATGCAGAAAAACAATCCAACGTATTTAAATGATGATTTTCAACTCACTTTCAAATCCAGAATTTGCATCAGTCATATCAGATGCCTTTTTCTTTTGGCTAATCCTGACCATCAAAGCAACTGTGATTACCACAGCGCTGCTTGCCATCGTTCATATCCGTAACAGATGGCGTCCCGACCTCAGTTTCTCCCTGCTATGGAAATCCGGGATTGTCACGCTGGCCGCGTTGCCACTTCTGGCTTTTACTCCAGGACTGACGTGGTCTGTAGATTATTTGGGATCCAGGTCGCCAATCAATCAACCGGTCTGGAGCGTTTGGGTGAATTCGGGTTTAAGCGATGAAAGCCCTGCCAAGACGTCTGCCTTCGCGGATAAGTCCGCAACTTCCAACGTGGCTGCGTCATCCAGCGCAGGTCCACATAACCCCACAACCGACAAACCCTCCAGCCAAAAATCATCCGCTATTGCAATCTGGCTCAGGGGACTGCAATGCCTCACTGTTTTCTGCTGGATTGCTTTGGCTTTTGTATTTGCCAGCCGCAAATTCTGGGTGGCATCTGTGGGAACATGCCGATGGTTCCAGTCACTCAAAACCGGGCCGACTCCAGAGGATTGGAAACAGGACCTCATGACGTTGAAGAACCGTCTAAATGTTCGACGTCATGTGGATTTGTTAATCTCTTCTCGCATCAGCTCACCCGTTGCTCTTGG
>JAUIHU010000500.1 GCA_030432175.1 Verrucomicrobiia bacterium
CCAGCGGGTCGACGGATCCAGCTGATGAAGTCCCAAGAGTCACCACGACTGTGCCGATATCACCAGTTCCGAGGGCTTGCTCCAGGGCCTCTAAATCCATACGCGCATGAGCATCCACTTGAATTGCAGTGAACGGAATTTTTAAGACTTCAGAAATTCTCGAATGGGTATAGTGAGCTTGATTGGAAGCGGCGATACCTTTATCTGGATGAAGACATCGAGACACCCACAAGCCTTCCATGTTAGCGATCGTGCCTCCGCCTGTGAGGTGGCCTAAATATTCCTGCCACCCGAACATCTGGGCGATTTGTTCTACAGCTTCCTTCTCCAGATAAGAACTGGCCCGGCCGCCATCGAGAGCGTGATTGTTCGGATTGATCCAAAGCGCAAGCATGTAAGCCAGTCGCGCCATGGGGTGCACAGTCTTGAGCATCTGGCCGGCATAAAGGGGATGCGCATAAGGATAATTATCCTTCATTCGATCGGCGGTTTCCAACAACACCTTACGAATGGCCTGCTCGTCGAATGAGTGTTCAAAATCAGGCAGCCCGTCGAAGAGTGTGTTCAGGCGCTCGACGGCTTCCTCAAGTATCGGCAGAGTCCGGGTTTCTAAAATCATAAGCGTTATGCAATTAGCTTTCTTTTGTGCCGACGAGCAAAACCAGATGAAACACTTCCTCTCCTGCGGCATTGGTCGGAAATCGAAAGTCACCAATCGATTCGATGTAGTCGCGGTTCTCGCTCGTAAATTTTGTGGTATGCAAAGGGTGTTCTCGTTGGGCGATGATTTCCCCGGAAAGCCCGTGCGATTTGAACATTTCCAAAGTTCGGTCAACTCCAGTAAAGGAAGGCTGAATGAAAACGATAGCGCCTTTGGGTGAAAGGTATTTTGATCCCTCAGCAATGAGCGCATCTATGAAATACCTACCGTCTTCTCCACCGCAGATATTCTGAACTTCCGAACCAAATCCCTGTTCCCGGTAACTTTGCTGCTGGCTATTTGTTAAAGGCAGGATCGGCATCTCACCAAGAATAAGATCAAATTGTTCGCCCGATCTGACAGGCGCGAACATGTCTCCTATTCTTACCTCAATCCGGTCTGCGACATTATTGGCGTCGGCATTCTTGCGAACAAGATCCTGAGCCTGCGGATCAATATCAATTCCAACTATCCGTGTCTCTGGCGATGTCAGATGAGCGATACCGATGGATAAAACACCACGCGCAATTCCCAGTTCTAAAACATTCTTCAAAGGAATTTCATGTCGCTTTAAATGCTGAATCACATCACCCAGGTGAGCGACGAAAGTATCCAGATAATAATCTCCCTTGATGTTCCAGGCTTCCTCAAAAATTTCATAACTGGGACCGTTATTGATCCGGGCTTCATAAAAGGTTGGAGTGTCTTGTTTATTCACAGTGAAAGATTATATAAAGCAGCGTTTGTCGGATGTCATTCCAGTTCAGGATTGTTGCTTGAAAGTATGGTGACGAGACCTTTGCCACCGTCGAGTTCGACCAGGCCAGCGTCTTTAAGAATCGCTGTAGCTTCTCCGGTTCCCACCACCGCTGGAATCCCGTACTCACGAGCGATCACCGCTCCGTGGCAAAGCGCTCCCCCTGCGTCAGTCACTACACCTCCAAGACTCGGAAAGAAAGGGGTCCAGGCTGGTGAAGTGGATTCAGTGACCAGGATTTCTCCTGGAGCAATCCGTTTCATTTCATCCAATTGATGGATGACACGGACTTTGGCTGAGACTTTCCCTGCTGAACCGGGATTTCCCAACAACTCCGATTTATTGGAAGACTTTTGCGGAGGTTCACCTTCGACCTTGGCAAACATACGGGAGACCGGATCATCCGGCGGAGGTTCATCCGGTTCAGTTCCCAAAACAGGCGGCGGCGTCACAGCTGCGAATCGATGTTCAATTTCCTTTCGTTCGTCAATTCGTTCGCTGGCGGAAACTGATCTGCTGGAGGAAGTCAGCGCTTGTTGGATCTCTTCCAGGGTAAGATAGAAAACATCATCACGACTCGGTATAAATCCTGACTGGGTCAAGCGCGCCCCGATGCCAAGAATGAGTCGGCGAGTAGCAGCGAAAACCCTCGCATCCAGCCAGTGAGTATGGTCTTCCTTCAGAACAGTTGCCTTCCTGGCATTTTCCATACGCGCCTGGAAGAGAGATTTGATGGCTTGAGGATACAATCGGATCTTTTCATTTACATTTTCCAGAGCTGCGTTGCGGCGAGACGTGACAGTGGACATTTCCGTGATGAGGTCGCGTTGAGGTGCAAGGAGCAAATTTTGAATATTCTTGAGGACCGGTGTTGGATCTTCGATCCATGTTGGAGTGTTTAACGTAATTTTATCACTTCGCTCTCCATGCTCATTCAGGTAGCTTTTCCAGGAGTCGAGCCATTCGGTATCGCGAGCGAGTTCCTGGAAAATGACATCCAACTCTGAGGAACTGGCAGTCTTCAATCTTTCTGCAAGATCAGTTTTCTGGCGAAGCAACTCGCTGAGCTTCCATTGCCGCAGACCATTTTCCAGGGTTTTATTTTCGTACCCGGCAAGCAGAGTGTAAGCTTCCAAGGGATCATCCGGTTCAAAGAGTTCCAGATACATATCTTCAAACTGACTGATAGCCAAAGTTGTCGGGATGAAGAGAAGGAAATGAATCTCCCAGACTTTTTCCAACCGGTGAACAGTCTCTGCAAGATGATCGCTGAGTTCACTGCATGAGGCGCTTGAAAGATCGAACTCATTCAAAAACTTCAAATGAGTTTCGATTTCAGGCAACCAATCCTGTTCCCACAACTCCGAAAGTTGAGACATTGCCTCTTCGAGTTTTTCCTCAGAGCGTTGAGTCATTTCCTCAAGCTCTATTTCAGTGCGATCCAGCGGGCTGATGCCCATGTAAAGGTAGGTGTTGATGTGGCGATCTTCCACTCGGATCGGCAATTCATAAATCTGCGCAGCGCGATCAATTCCACCATCGACAATCTGCATGAACTCGAAGTCCAATGGCGTCATCGGATCAGGGCAGTGCAGTTGATCCTGCAACCACATTTTGCCGGCATCGTCCGGGTTGGGCCATACAACTGGAAACTCCATTTGCGTATTTTGCTTCTCTGTTGTCATCGGGCTATGAGTGAATCTGTGGAACTGAAAGTGATTTAAGGTAATCGGCAAAGACATCGCGAATACCTCCTGGAGTTAAAAAAATCTCTAAATCAGACTGATCTTCAACAAGTTCCTGAAGTAGGTCGTCAGTCGTTGCGACCAGATATTCCATGTTGGGTTGAATTTGATTCGGTGTCAGTAGAGTCGTGGAAATGGATGGATTGAATTGTTGATTGGCGTGAACAAAATAACCTGTGCCACTGGCTTGGATTCCTTGCTCCAGCACGGACACAACCTGATCACTTCGAAGCTTCACACCGACAACCTGCACTGGAAACGGGAAGATACGCAACAAATCAAACTCCGTAATAGAACTCGATTCAGGGATGATATCATCCAGGCGAATCTGGCTGGCCAGTGTGAAAGCGATCTGAGCGTCAGGAACGGAGCGCAACATACTGTCCAAAACCAATCGGGTGAGTTCTGTTGGTCGGCGGCGAATGGAGCTGGCAAATCCGTCAAGTGGCGTTGGCGCTGTGGCTATGGTAGAAGTTGGCGATTTCCCCTGTTGCTCCAAAGCTTCAAAGGCGCGTTTCATCCAATGATCAATCACGGCCTGACTCTGTGGATCCGGTTCAATCCTACCATCAACGGGCAACAGTTCTGTTTCAATTTTGAATGACCCTGGATTGACCTGGCACGTACAGTAAATGATTTGGACGCTTCGGGCGTTGGAGTCAGATTTCAAAATCGAGACATTGGACCCGGGAACTTTGACGCACATAGCTTCATGATCATCACCACCGAGAACCAGGTCGATTTCAGGAATGGCGCGAGCAAGGGCAGTATCATCTTCAATCGTCTGATGGGTCAGCGCAATAATGAAGTCGGCTTTAGTCCTGAGCTCAGAGACCTTCGACTTCGTTGCCTCCAGCGTATCAGTAAACGAATATGGAACAGGCGTTTTCCCAGGGTATTTAGTAATACCC
>JAUIHU010000501.1 GCA_030432175.1 Verrucomicrobiia bacterium
AAGAAATTTATTCTAAAGACCACACCAGATCACAAATGTGGTCACAATACATACTCTGTTTATTGGTAACAGCTTAGGTACTACGCGAATGAGGAATGACTTTTTTATTAGCTCTCACTGACAAGCTTCACATTCTCCACCATTCTGCATCGCGTCCAATCGGCATACCTGCGCTTCCTCCGGAGTGTAGTCCTGAGTCATGGCTTCCTTGACGTTTTTCTTGACCGAAACGGTTGCTTTTTCAATGTTCGAAGCGCCTAGAGTACGCAGGTAATAGGTGGTCTTCAAACCATGTCGCCATGCCGCGCGGTACATATGAGAGAGTGTCTTCATATCCGGTTTGGCCAGGAAAAGATTGAGCGACTGCGCCTGATCAATCCACTTTTGCCGTCGCCCGGCTGCTTCGATGATAGCTTTGAAATCCACGCCAAACGCGGTGGTATAAATCTTTTTCAAATCATCCGGAATCTCCTGGATGTCCTGAATTTCTCCATCAAAATACTTGAGGTTATCCAGCATTTCCTTGCTCCAGAGCCCACGTTTCTTCAAATCGCGAACCAAATAAGCGTTCAAGACAATAAAATCTCCGGACAGGTTACTTTTGACAAACAGGTTCTTATAAGCGGGTTCAATACATGGGGAGCTTCCCATAATATTTAAAATTGTCGCTGTAGGAGCGATTGCCAGGACGTTGCTGTTCCTCATTCCCTGATGAGAAATCTTTTTTCGCAACTCATCCCAATCCATTCGGCTTTCCCGGCTGATTTCAATGGCTTCTCCACGTTCTTTCTCCAATAAGTCCAAGGTATCAGGCGGCAACAACCCTCGATCCCATTTTGACCCTTGATAACTGCTGTAAACTCCACGTTCTTTGGCAAGATCACTCGAAGCTTCGTATGCATAAAACGCGATGGCCTCCATGAATTCATCATTGAACTCCAACGCTTCGGGTGAGCCAAACGCAAGCTGCTTCTTATAAAGCGCATTCTGAAGTCCCATGACGCCCATACCGACAGGACGATGCCGCATGTTGGACTTTCGCGCCGGTTCTGTTGGGTAATAGTTGATGTCAATGACGTTATCCAACGCCCGGACAGCGATCCGTATCGTTTCGCGAAGCTTATCATGATCCAGAGCTCCATCAGCCTTCAGGTGGTTTTCCAGAATGATGGACCCCAAATTGCAAACCGCTGTTTCTTCCGGGCCGGTGTTCAGAGTGATTTCTGTGCATAGGTTGGAGCTGTGGATGACTCCGACGTGATCCTGCGGACTCCGCACATTGCAAGGATCTTTGAAAGTGATCCAGGGATGCCCGGTTTCGAAAAGCATCTGAAGCATCCGTTTCCAAAGTTCAATGGCGGGGATTTTTTCAAATTTAATCTCACCACGTTCTGCTTTAGCTTCGTATTCCAGGTAAAGCTTCTCAAACTCTGCTCCATAAGTTTCATGAAGGTCTGGAGCTTCGTTGGACCGGAAAAGGGTCCATTCCTGGCGAGCTTCCATCCTTTTCATGAACAAATCGGGAATCCAGTTCGCCGTGTTCATGTCATGAGTTCGGCGACGGTCATCGCCGGTATTTCTCCTGAGTTCCAAAAACTCAAGGATATCGTTATGCCAGACCTCAAGATAAGCGCATCCGGATCCACGACGTTTTCCACCTTGATTAACCGCCACCAACTGGTCGTTGTGCAACTTTAAGAATGGAATCACTCCCTGACTTTCACCGTTCGTCCCGGCTATATGACTGCCTGTGCCACGAACAGCTGTCCAACTGCCGCCTAATCCACCTGCCCATTTCGAAAGATAAGCATTCTCAGCGATCCCACGCTGCATGATGCCCTCAATCGAATCATCCACCCAATATAAGTAACAGGAGGATAACTGCGAGTGACGAGTCCCGGAATTGAATAAAGTAGGTGTGGAGGAGCAGAATCGGCGAGTTTTGTACATTTCATACAGCGCAATCGCCTTCTCTTCCCGTTCCGAGTCCTCGTGCCAGAAAAGTCCCATGGCAACACGCATCCAGAAAATCTGAGGCGTTTCGATTCTTCTGGGCGATTCCAAGCTTTTATCAACGATCAGGTACCGATCATAAAGAGTTTGAATTCCAAGATAATCAAACTCCATATCGGCTGAAGGATCCAAAGCCTCTGCCAGCCTTTCCAAATCAAATTTTCTTAAGTTTTCCGAGAGTCGGTTAATGCGGATCCCATGTTCCAGATACTTTCTAAAATAGTCCTGGTGCAGTTTTTTCAGATCGCTCAGACCATCGCGAATTATATCCCATCCAAGTGTCTCTTCATAAATGTAGGAGCACAGAATACGCCCTGCGAATTTTGCAAAATCAGCGTCGCGTTCAATGAGGGACTTGGCATTCAGAATGATTGTAGTTTTGAGACTCGCCTGGGAAATGTCATTGTAGAGCGAACGTCGCAATTCGTTCTCAATTTCCAGCTCTGTCATCGATAAATCCAGGCCTATTGAAGCAAAACGGATCCGCTCCAGCAGATCGGCCCCATCCCAGAAATAGCTTTCACCAGTTGGCAACGCCACTAGCAGCATAGAGCTTTGCGCATCGACGTCCAGTGGTTTGGAAGAAACTCCGGATCTGGCTTGTTCCTGCAGACGCAAAGCTGCTCTTTCAGAACGATAAAGGATGTACGCTTCAGCCGCTTTAAAATGGCCAGCGCGCATCAGCTCCTCCTGAACGATGTCCTGAACTTCCTCAATATGAATGAAAGCCGGCGCCGCTGAGCGGATCCGCTCGGTTACAGCTTCAGCGACTGCAACAGCCGGTGAAGAATCTTTTTGCAGCGAGAGAAATGCTTTACGAACCGCGATTTCAATCTTGCTGGCATTCCATGGAACCACCTGGTTGTTTCTCCGAATCAGGCGTGTCTGTAACTGCGAAGCTCCGTTCGCTGGATTGAGTGATCCGGAAGTGAGGTTGAAAATAAGACTTTTAGCAACATCATGAGCGTCATTCCGAATCAGAGTCTCCTCAATACTACGATTCAACTCATAATATGAAATCGCCCCCCCGTTAGAACCATTCCTGCGGTTTTTCAGAAGATTTAATGCTTCCAAAGTCACCCTCTTCACAAATTCAATGTTCTCGGGTGTAAAAACGTCGGTTTCTTCTCTGGAAAGCAACAGATCAGTCAACGCTCGACCAACCTGATTGGCTATGTTGGACAGGTCATAATCGGTCTCTCCCTGAGGCGACCTCAGAGTGATGGTTCCAAAATCCATTTCGGAATTCTCTTCCAGAGCCTTGGTCCATTCAAAATTAGGCTTCTGGTCGAGTGGAGCGGATGTGTAACGCTTGAGCGCTATATCCTGTTGGAGAGAGCTGGGACGGTATGCCATTTGAGAGAGAGACGGTAATCGAGTCGGTATCAGAGTTATTCCTAAAATTAATTTTCATCCGGGATTCATGCCAACATGGATCCCGGTGTCAGGGGCGGATAGAGAAAGCGAGATTCTCTATCGGGTCAAGTATGGAAAAATCAGAGTTCATCATCATCAGCAGCTTCCAACGAGGAAGCCTTCTGATATTCGGTAACGCGCCCCTCAAAAAAGTTCTGTTCTTTCTTGATATCCATCATTTCTGCCAACCACGGAAACGGATTGGTGACTCCAGGATGGATCGGCGCAAGACCCACTCCCTCCAGACGTCGGTCGGCGATGTAATCAATGTACTTATTGAAATCATCCGAGCTGAGTCCGACTGAGTTCAGCGGCAGGCAATCAGAGATAAATTCTTTCTCCAGAAAAACTGCTTCCACCATCAATTGCCGTAGCTCTTCGCGAAATGAAGCAGTCCAGATATCCGGATTTTCCTCCACCAGATCCATCAGAAGATTTCTGAAAAGTTCGATATGATTGGATTCATCACGCAGAGTGTAACGGAACATTTGTCCAATACCCGGAAACTTGTTCTGGCGGTACAACGAGAGCACCATGCCGAAGAGCCCGTAAAACTGAGTTCCTTCCATGCATTGCCCAAAAACAAATATATTTTTCGCCAATGCCTGTTTGTTCTCCATGAGATTCAGATCCATGTCTTTTCTCAGAGTTTTGGAAATCCCGGTAACAAACTCGTT
>JAUIHU010000502.1 GCA_030432175.1 Verrucomicrobiia bacterium
ATAAATATCAACATTATGGCTCTATGTCAATTTGTGTGGGTTCCAGTCCGACTGGGTCCACTAACTTTTTTGGTCATTCTATTTTAACCCCGAAAGCTTTCCGTTTTCCTCCAACGTCACTTTCTGAAAAACTGTACCCTCATCTGAACAACCCCATTTCACGAAATTATTTGCAGGTATTCGCGCAGAATCATGCAGACTCATTTCTGCTGCAATGGGTTAGGTCTCAGCTTAAAAAAAAATTTTAAGAAAAATTCAGTAGTCCTCAAAACGTTAAAGAAGCTGAGTTGTACAGCTATGTGCTGTACATTTGCTCACTTCCTGATAACCGGCTGGCGCCACGTTTGCTAAACCATCAATCAGCGTGAGCAGTTTTTGTCCTGCCCCCTTTGTTTCGCTGTTTAATTAAATTTTATTCCATCCATGAAAGTTTTAAATCCGATTTTCAAGCTAACCTGTCTGGCGTCAGTCATTGTTACAGGTTGCCATAAAGAACATGCAGTTCACGAGGAGTCCATTGACTATGTCGTCACTGAACCCTTAGTCAAGGATACGCAGTATTATAAAGAATACGTCTGTCAGATTCATTCGATCCAGCACATCGAAGTACGCGCTCTGGAGAAAGGATATCTGACTGATATTTTTGTCGATGAAGGGCAATATATAGAGAAAGGAGAGGTCATGTTCCAGATCTTGCCGTTAATCTATCAGGCCGAATTGAAACGGGCGCAGGCTGAAGTGGATTTTGCAAAAATTGAATTTCAAAATGCAAAACAGCTGGCTGATAAAAATGTTGTTTCACCAAATGAACTGGCTCTGGCTCAAGCGAAATATGATAAGGCGCAAGCTGAATTATCACTGGCTGAAACTCATCTTTCGTTGACTAAAGTTACTGCTCCGTTTGATGGGATCATGGACCGGTTCCACGTTCGTTTGGGAAGCCTTGTGGATGAAGGAGAACTATTAACCAGTCTCTCCGATAACAGTCAGATGTGGGTTTATTTCAATGTGCCCGAGGCTGAGTATCTTGAGTATAAAACCAACGCTCAGGATAACAATAATCTGGAAGTCGAACTTCGACTTGCAAATCAGCAGGTATTTGATTATCCGGGAATTGTTAAAACCATCGTGGCTGATTTTAATAATGAAACCGGGAATATTGCTTTTCGCGCCACCTTTCCTAATCCGGACCAATTACTAAGACACGGCCAAACCGGTAACATTCTGATTAAAGTCCCTCTCAATCAGGCGTTGTTGATTCCACAAAAATCGACGTTTGAAGTTCTGGATAAAAAGTACGTGTACGTGGTTGACGAGGATCACACTGTCCATTCCCGACATATAAAAGTGTCTGCTGAGCTACCCCATGTTTATGCAGTAGCTGAAGGACTTGAGGAAGGAGAGAAAATTCTCTTTGAAGGACTCCGACATGTTCGGGATGGAGAAGAAATTGAATTCGAATCCATTGAAGCTTCTGAGGCTTTAGCCAACCTCGATCTCTACGCTGAATAAAATCCAATTTAACAGAAAGCATACTTATGTTTGGAAGAATTTTACACCGCCCGGTCCTGGCGATTGTGATTTCAATCATGATCGTTTTCACAGGGCTGCTGGCAATCGAGCAATTGCCGATTTCGCAGTTTCCACAAATTGCGCCAACGACAGTTAACATTTTTATCGCGTACCCTGGTTCCAGCGCTGATGTGCTCGTTAAATCCACTCTGATTCCACTGGAAAGATCCATCAACGGGGTACAGGGGATGAGATATATTTCCTCGGATGCCACCAGCGCCGGAGAAGCCACTGTCCGGGTGATTTTTGAACCAGGGACTGATCCCAACCAGGCAGTCGTTCGGGTGAAGACCCGTGTGGATCAGGTGATGCCTCTGCTGCCACCTCTGGTGCAACGGGAAGGGGTGATCATTACCCCGATCCAGCCCAGTATGTTGATGTATGTCAACTTGTTCAGCACGGACAAGGAAGCGGACCAAAAATTTCTCTACAACTACGCAAACGTAAACATGATTCCTGAGATCAAGAGGATCAAAGGGATTGCACGGGCAAAGATCCTGGGGAGTCGACAGTATGCGATGCGTGTCTGGCTGAAGCCGGATCGCATGCGGGCTTACCATATTTCCGCTGAGGAAGTCATGGAAGCCATGCAGGAACAGAGTATTATTGGCCGACCCGGAAGACTTGGGCGCAGTTCAGGGAAACAGGCACAATCGCTGGAGTATGTTTTAATTTATCAGGGAAGGTATAACAAACCTGAACAGTATGGAGATATAATCATTCGCGCGAATGAGGAAGGGGAAAACATTCACCTGCATGATGTAGCTGATGTTGAACTCGGGACCGAATTCATGGATATCTATTCTAATCTGGATGGATACCCTTCAGCAGCTATTGTTTTAAAACAATCCTTCGGCAGTAACGCCAGCACGGTCATTGAGGAGGTCAAAGAGAAGTTAAAGGAAATGGAAGAAAACTTCCCTCCCGGGATGGATTACAAGATCAGCTACGACGTTTCCACATTTCTTGACGCTTCCGTTGAACAGGTGACGCATACACTTCGAGATGCTTTCATACTCGTTGCTATCGTCGTGTTTATCTTCCTGGGAGACTGGAGATCCACGCTCATCCCGATTCTTGCGGTCCCGGTCTCTTTAATTGGGGCCTTCTTCGCAATGCAGATGTTTGGACTGTCCATCAATCTGATCACCCTGTTTGCTCTGGTTCTGGCGATTGGAATTGTGGTGGATGACGCCATCGTTGTGGTGGAGGCGGTTCATGCAAAAATGGAAGAAACGAACTTGTCCCCTTATGATGCAGTGAAAGCGGTCATGGGAGAAATCAGTGGAGCGATCATTGCGATTACCATGGTGATGGTTTCGGTGTTTGTGCCCATTGCTTTCATGTCGGGTCCGGTGGGAGTTTTTTATCGACAATTTTCCCCATACACCAATATTTGATAGTGGAAGATTACATGACGAACAACAAAGACATATCTTCCTCAATAAGCTTTTTGCATATTTTAGATTTAGACAGAATGTAAAAACAGTAGGTGATCTTCAGGCCTTTCATAAGGAATATAAATATCTTCTAATGGGCTACAATCAAAATACAATGCGCGAAATGGGACGAATTGCAGCTAATGGTGGTGATTTTAATATTTATCTTGAAAAACTAATGACGTTGCTTTCTTCGAGAATCTCAAAAAAGAATATCATCAATTCTCTCTATCATATGATGGGATATTTAAAGAAGGACCTAGATCTTAGTGACAAGGAGCATATTCATTCATTAATTGAGGACTACTCAAAACAGAACTCTTATGAAAATAAAGTCGAGCCGATTTTAAATTTTTTAATTGAAAAGTATGATATTGCTTATTTAAAGGAACAAAGATTCTTTAATCCATATCCAAAAGAGTTAGCAGACGTTGTATAACGTCTGCTTTAATTGCTTACTCTCTGATACCACCAAGGATTCTATCAAAGTAAGCAGAAACAGGTGAGTCAGAATAGTTGTTGATATAGTCAAAGCTAATCTCTCCATACCCCTTGTTACCCCATTTCTCTGACCAACTATTTTTGAAGAAGAAGACTTTTCTTTCTGTATCGTAACCAGTTAACAAAACGGCATGACCATAACACTCATAGGTCCCATCATTACACTTCTTATCAGTCTCTGCTGTATATTCAACTCTCGCATTATCCCAAAGAGGAGCATAAACCTTAAGTGTGATTACAACAGGTCTTTGTTCCTTAATACGTTTTTGAATTAGTTGAGCACGAGTTTTTCCTATACTCCAAAGCCCTGTAATCCAGTCGAGTTTTAGACCATCAACTCTAACTCTTGGAAGGTTCTTATAGCTAATTGGTGCATGAGAAAAACAGAAGCTTGGAGCCGAAGTGTCAAAAGGATCTTCGTTCTCACATGGCTTTCCTGGTTCAAAATATGATGTTTGATAGGGAAGATCCTCTTCCTTAATAAAGAAATACTGATGAGTGAAATTACTTACAATATCATATGTATATCCATACTCCTTATCACTGTATTCATTAAAATGTTCTTTTCCATAGTAGATTTGAAATTGTTC
>JAUIHU010000503.1 GCA_030432175.1 Verrucomicrobiia bacterium
CAGAGAGGAAATCAATATGGTCTGAATAGCGGCGTGGTCGAAAGGGAGTTCTGGTTTGGATCCAACTTGATGATTTTCGTTTTCGCTATCGTAACTGTGACGATGCTTTTTGATTTTCTCTTTTGTCAGCGTTTCTTTCAGAGCGATTTGCGCTTTAGCGTAAATGCGAATAAAAAATCTTCTTAATGCCAGAGCTAAAGCCACCCCCATCACAGCTAGAGCTGTCAGAATCTCTGCTGGAGGCAAGAATGCTGAACTGAGGAGCAAAATCATCACGACAATAATGATGAGCCCTGTAAATAAAACCGTGTTGGCAATCAGAGCCTTCGAAGCAACTCGAACCGATCTTTGTGCGCGTTGAGGAGCCGCCAGTTCAGAGAGTATCATTCCAAAGGCCTGAAGCTTTCTAAAGAAGGCAATCAACACCGGCAGTGCAGCCAACAAGCAAATGCCAAACAATGTCGACCCGGCTCCTCCCATGGATTCAGGAAACCAGTTAAGCCATTCAATACCATTTCGATACAGGATTGCTCCGAAAAGGAAAATTCCACTGACAAGCGCCACATTGACAAAAAGCTGAATTATGATTTTCCGGATCATCTTGCGAACTGCAGAATCTTTCTTCTTCCGCCCTAATCGCTGAATCCATTCCGAATAGGTATTGAGATAATTCAACCAAAGTTGTGGCGCAAATCGACGGTGCATGTCGACGATGCGATCTGAGAGCCGGATCCAATACGGCGTGCAGGTGGAGGTAACCGCAGAAACCGCCACCGCAATAGGATAAACATGATCGCTGATCACCCCCATTTCCATCCCCAAGGCTGCGATAATAAATGAAAACTCTCCGATCTGAGACATTCCAGCTCCGACTTTCAGTGATGTTTTCTGGTCATAACCTCCAATGAAACTACCGAAACTACAGAAAATAAATTTTCCTGTCATGATCGCCGCAGACAATAAAAGGACAGGCCCGATGTATTGCCAGATTTTAACTGGATCAATCAACAGGCCAATGGCAGTGAAAAAAACGGCGCTGAACATGATCCGAATCGGCCCAATCAACCTCTCAATCAGATGAATCTCTCTGGATTCAGCAATGACCGCGCCAATGATAAATGCCCCTAAAGCCACGCTGTATTCGAGTTTGATAGCCAGCAGCGACACTCCAAAACAGAGTCCTAAAGCAGCAATGAGTAATGTTTCCTCACTCTTGAATTTACCAATGTAATCCAGTAAACGGGGCGCCAACAATAACCCTACGATTAACAGTGTAATCAAGAACGCGCCCAATTTGCCAACCGTGGAGAGCAGCGGTCCCAAAGCAAATTCCCCTGATAGTCCTACTCCAGACAACGCTGCTATCATCAAAATCGCAATAATATCCTCGGCAATGAGGATCCCGAAAATAACTTCTGCAAATTTCTCCTTTTGCAGCCGCATTTCGGTAAGTGTCTTCGTAATGATGGTCGTGGAAGAGATCATCATGATGGCTCCGAGATAAACGCAGTCCATCGTCTCCCAATCCATGATTCGCCCGAGCTGAAGCCCGAGAAAGAACATGATTCCTGTCTCTAATGGAGCAACCAGAAATACAGTAGGACCAATCTGTCGAATTTTACGGAGGTTGAATTCAAGTCCCAATGAGAATAAGAGAAAAACAATCCCTATCTCTCCCAGCGTGTGAATGATTTCCTCATTTTCAATCAGGTGAACCGGAAGTGGCGTTTGAGGTCCGAGCAGCCAGCCTGCAAGTATATAGCCCAGAACGACCGGCTGTTTCGCCAGTCGAAACAAGACAGTGACCACTCCTGCGACCATCATGACCATCGCCAGGTTTTGTAAGAAATCGGCTGCGTGCATTTCCGTTACGGTCTATCTTAAAGCGGTTGACTATGAATCCAATAGAAAACCTAACCCAGCTCCCACACAACCCAGGATCCAAATCCAGAGTGTCGCTTCCGTTCGACTGAATCCCCGACGGCAAAGGCGGTGGGAAAAATGATTGTTATCTCCCACATAGACTGGTTTTCCGGATCGCCAGCGAATCCAGACAACGCTGACCAGATCGAGCAATGGCGCGCAAAGGATCAAAAGCGGCAAAGTAAAAGGTTTCCACGAAAATCCTTCCCCGCCCTGATAATAATCAGGAAATAACGCCAGCGCAGCCAACCAGAAACCAACCAAATGGCTGCCAGAATCTCCTAAAAAGGTTTTTGCCCTCGGATAGTTCCAAGGAAGAAATCCGAGCAAAATTCCGAAGAATAAAAATCCAAGGCACCCCACCAAATACTGACCATGCGCTGCCCCGAGCCAGGCAAATGCCCAACAGGCCCATGCTCCAATACCGGAACAAAGCCCGTTCATGTTATCCATGAAGTTCATTGCATTCACCAATGTCAGGATCCAAAGAATCGTCACCAAATAGCTGAAGAAAGGATTTTCCACAAACAGGGTAACGCGGACTCCTGAGGCTGCTACCAGTAAAGCGGCCATGATTTGTCCTGCAAATTTGAAACCTGGCCCCGGATCCCGATAGTCATCCCATAGTCCCACTCCAAACATCAATAGTGATCCGATAAGCAAAGCCCATGTTTGAGACAGGCGGGCATGAATCCCATGGTGCATTGCTTCGGGGGCTCCGGTGGAAGAAAACGAGACACTCCACCAGAATGCCACAGCTCCACCAATCACTAAACCGGTCATCAACGCCAGGCCTCCAGCAAGCGGTGTGGTGTTCTGGTGGATTTTTCGATGTCCAGGATGATCAATCAAGCCACTCCACTTCGCAAATGCCACCCATAATGGAGTGCAACTCCAACACGCAATCAAACCGGAAAGCGCGGCAGCAAGGTAGAGGTCCAGTGGAAATTCCATATCCAGATATTCCATCAATCTTCAATCAACTTGCTCAGATCTTGCGTCCAACATAAATTCTCATCTGTTACCGGCAACTGGCGTCAGCATCATTTATCTGCCGCTCCGTAATAATCCCAGTACCAGTCAACAAATTTACCTATTCCTTCCGCTAACGGAGTGTAAGGCTTGAATCCCGTGAGGTTTGTTAATGCTGTGACATCGGCAAAAGTGGCTTCCACATCGCCATCGGCCATCGGTTTGTATTCAATCACTGCTTTTCGGTTCAGCGCTGATTCCAGTGTGGAAACAAATAATGACAGCTCGACAGGTTCGTTGTTTCCTATATTCAACACCCGATAGGGCGCAGGGCTGCTGGATGGGTCAGGATCCGACGCGTCCCATTCAGGATTGCCTTCAGGAATACAATCCATGACCCGCACCACTCCCTCAGTGATATCGTCAATGTAAGTAAAATCCCGGCGCATTTTGCCATGGTTGAATAGTTGAATCGGGTCTCCGGCCAGGATCTTTTTTGTGAAGATCATTGTCGCCATATCGGGACGCCCCCAGGGTCCGTAAACAGTAAAAAATCGTAACCCGGTGGTAGGTATTCCATATAGATGGCTGTATGAGTGAGCCATCAACTCGTTCGCTTTTTTGGTCGCCGCATAAAGGCTGACAGGGTGGTCCACATTATGAGTCACTGAAAATGGTAACTCACCATTCAGACCATAAACGGAGCTGGAGGATGCATATACGAGGTGACCGGTCGGGTTGTGACGGCAGCCTTCCAAAATGTTGAGAAATCCAACCAGGTTGGAGTCGATGTAGGCATGCGGGTTCTCCAGCGAGTACCGGACTCCAGCCTGAGCGGCGAGGTGTATGACTCTGTCGGGTTTGATTTCCTGAAACAACGCGCTGATTTTTTCCCGGTCCTCCAGGTGGAGTTCACGGAAATCAAACGATCCGGGTAAATCATCTGACAACTTATTCAGCGTTTTGATTCGATCTCGTTTGAGTGAAACAGAGTAATAGGAATTTAAATTATCCAACCCAACCACTTCATGCCCGCTCCGCATGAGTGAGTGGGTCACGTGCATCCCGATAAATCCTGCTGCTCCAGTGACCAGTATTTTCATATAACAAGCAATTTCAAAACGTTGAGAAGCTATTCATCGGAAATCGAACTCATTTGTCGAGAATAACAAACATTCATTGCTCGTTCGTTCTTCCGGGTT
>JAUIHU010000504.1 GCA_030432175.1 Verrucomicrobiia bacterium
GATTCAAAGCCATGATTGTCACACCCGACCGTTACGCATGTGTTCAATACAAGGAAGCGTTGGATCAACACTTAGCGCCAGAAGCCAGCGCGGTTGTGATTTCCACCTCCGCCAATGACGAACTCGAATTCAAACAAAAATGGAGCCTCGACAAAGACCAACAAGAAAAGCTCCTGGAACGATTCAATGACAAACAAGATCCGGTCCAGATACTCATCGTCACCGCCAAACTCCTGACCGGATTTGACGCGCCCATCCTCCAGACCATGTATCTGGACAAATCATTGAAAGACCACACCCTCCTCCAAGCCATCTGCCGGACCAACCGCCTCTTTCCAGACAAACGCTTTGGCAGGATCGTGGACTACTTCGGAATATTCGATGACGCCGCAGCAGCGTTGCAATTTGATGAAGAAAGCGTCCGCACAGTCATCTCCAACCTGAGCGCGCTAGCCGAACGCCTACCCGAAGCCATGGCCGACTGCCTCGCTCACTTTCCCGGAGTGGATCGGCGACTGGAAGGATTCGAAGGCCTCGAAGCCGCGCAGAACTGTATCAATAACGACGAAAAGCGCGACACATTTGCCAAGGACTACATTTACCTCGGGAAACTATGGGAATCCCTTTCCCCCGATGAATGTCTTGAATCCTATCGAGAAGACTACCGTTGGCTCACCAACGTTTACCAATCTGTTAAACCCAGCAACGACAGCATTGGAAAACTGCTCTGGCACAGCCTGGGCGCCAAGACCAGCGAACTGATTCACCAGGGCATACGCGTCAAAGGCATTGCAAAGAACAGCGGAGAATTTGTCCTGGACGCCGACGTCATTGACGACATCTTCAACAACCCGGATCCGAAGAAAGTTAAAAATCTCGAAAAAGAAATCGCCAAACGACTGAAGAAACTCACCCAGTTTGGGCAATACAAATACTTGAGCGAGCGACTCGAAGAACTCCGAGACAAAGCCGAACTGGGACTGATCAGCAGCATCGAATTCGTCAAAGAACTCTGCAAAATCGCCAGAGAAACCGTAGAAGCCGAAAAAGACCACCTCAGTCAACAAGAACAAAAAAGCGCCAAAGCAGCCCTCACCGAACTCTTTCTAGAACTCAAGACCGACCAGACCCCGGCCGTCGTTGAACGCATCGTCAACGACATCGACCAAATCGTAAAAATAGTCCGCTTCGACGGTTGGCAATCCTCTGACTCAGGAGAACGCGAAGTGAAGAAGTCACTCCGGAAAGCGCTATTGAAATACAAACTGCATAAGGATCAGGTTCTATTTGAAAGGGCTTATGCGTACATCAGGGAATATTATTGAGACGCTTTGGGATCTTGATTGAGCAGCTTCAATCAAAATGGGAGAAGCCTGCCAGTTAGGAAATTAGGTTGGAGAACTAGCTTAGGTCGAGACGGTATATTCGGATGTGAGAAATAATGCGAATCAGCGCAAAGCTTTCGCGAATATTACAAAGCGAAAAATACGTAGAACAAAATGCAACCAATCACCAAAGAGCATTACAAAGAGGCCCTAAAAGCTGAAGGTGTCTTAATTGGCCGCAGCTTGGATCTGTTATTTGCGCTCTACGAGGCTCCTTTATGTATGGCGACTCCAGGACAGATCGCTCAAATAGTTGGATACCAGAGGTTTTCTCCGGTGAATGCCATGATCGGGAAACTTGGCAAAAGAAGGGTGGCATGAAAATTTTCAAAGGCCAAAGGCCTGACACATACCAGCCTGGGCTGCCAAGCCCAGGTTTGGTACTATATTTCCAAGGGCTGAAAGCCCGACACATATAAATATTGTTTGAGAAAGGGTTCTATGAATGTGTCGGGCCTTCAGCCCTTTTGATTGAGGAGAATGCCGCCCTGGGCCTGGCAGCCCAGGCTGGTATGTGTCGCGCCGTTGGCGCTGGGGGCATTGATCAGGAGTCTTAATAAATCTTTTTGACACCCAAATTTTCTACCTCTTGTGCGATTTGACGCTAAAAGAAATTATTTTTCATTTTCTCGTCCACACCGACAGCAAGTGTGATTTGAAAAGAGTGGCTCTTCACAGTTCAGCTCAAGTTCACTACTGGCTCCATTCGCCGAGCTGGGGCTCAGCGGTCCCGGGGCTCCACCCACTTTCAATCTTACCCCTTGTCCAGATTGGCCCAAATCTGTTGGGACTACGGTTTATCGCTTGGTTGAAGCTATTCTTGAAATTCCAAATTAATAAAATTCCGCTATAACTAAACATTTTTTATGCAATATTCAGCTGGATTTGAAACTAGCTGGTAAGGGACATGCATATCACCTCAGACTTTAGCTGGGGAATGATTTGTTGGATTGGAGGTTTGACAATAAAGCGCTAGACTATTATTGAATTTCTTAAGGAGGGAATTCTCATTCTAACAATTTTTATCAATCATCTTCAGCCCTTTGACGGGCTGTATGTGAGTCTTTGCCATGCCAAATCAGGATGCGGGTTTTAAATTGATCTTTTCCAATCCGGCGCTGGTCCGGGAGTTGTTGTCATCGGGGTTGTGTGTTCCCTTTCCCTGGAAGGAAATGACATCAGAAGCAACATTGCTGGAGAAGGTCTCAGGTTCTTTGGTGGATGAGCGACCCAAACACGCCCCGATCAACTACCCTTTAACCTTCACCTTCCATTATAAAAGGTAAATCTGTGATGCCATAATTCTTCCAAAATTCATCCAGATTTGCCAATCCCTGGAACCCATCTTCCCTTTGATTTTTGGAACTGACATTCAAAAGCAGAACCCTGACCATCGAGACTCCGCTTCACTTCGATGAAGACATTGACAACCAACTTGCTTGCCTCAAATGCTTTCTTGCAATTCAGGATCGTGTCAGCCATTACCACACCTTGTTCAGCGAAAACTCACGGAGCGTATTGCCTTCGCCCTCTTCCTGTTTTGAGATCGCTGCTCGTGACCTCAAAAACCTTCTGATTTCTCCAGTTGAATTTTGCCACAAATAAAAAAGTCATTTTCAGGGCCGACTAGTCAGGAACCGGGATTGAATGATGATGTGGGTTAAATTGGGTGGCGCCTTTTATTCCTCTGGTTTCACCACCTTCGCCTTGCTCCACTCGGAGAGTTTGACGCGAAGAAGTGGCTCTTCACTTTGTCCGCCCCTTACAATGTGGCGCTTGTCTTTTGGCATGGTATTGCCACCACGAATGTGCAGTTCATACTCCCCTTCGTCCAGGGTGGTGAATTGAAACCTTCCCTGGCTGTCTGTTTTGGAGTCTGCATTCACGTGTCCGCCCGGGATTCGCAAAACTGGCTGGGGCAACACATAGACCTCCACGCCTTGAACGGGCCAGCCAGTAGTGTCTTCAACCACCCGGCCAGTAACATTGTATGCTGAATCCAATACAACATTGAAATGAGAATCTTCGGGGTCGATTTCCATATTCAGGCGTTGGTAGCCGGAGTTCTCTTCGAAGTTTAAATAGTATGTTCCGTGGACATCAGGGTTAATTCCTGTCAGTTGGATACCGCCATCCCGGCCTGTTAATCTTTCTTCTCTTGAAAAGCCGTGGCTGTATGGCGTTGAAAAATTCAATGTGTATTTCACTCCTGCTGCGGGAGAGCCGTCACGTTTCGTTACAATACCATTGAGGTTCTTGCCAGTGGGCATCACGATGGAAACACGTTGGAGTGGTTGGCTGGTATTTATGGGGAACGCCTGAGTGGTAGCATAACTATCCTCGCGATGAACAACGATGGCGTACTCGCCTCCCAGGGGTAGAGAAGGGGCGTTGAAAGATTCGATGAAATCTCCGCTGCCGAAGGAGCTGTTCTTGACCGTCACATCCAACGAACCTTGATGCCTGTTTGGAGCGCGCTTGGCTTCCACCACGGAAATTAGAACGGATTTTGCAGGTGAGCCATCTTCCTCCCTGATTGAGCCGTAGATGGCTCCGGCAGGTTCGGCATTGGCTTCGACTATGAATGGAGATTCTCCTTCATTGATGACTTGACTCCTGGATTCGGGAAGCCAAAAGCCAGGAATATCCTCCGCCCGGTACTGAAATTTCCCAGGGACCAGAATCTCTGTGCGAGCGACTCCATTCGT
>JAUIHU010000505.1 GCA_030432175.1 Verrucomicrobiia bacterium
CCCGCAACCTCTGGGGAGCCGACTGCTTCCATTGTCACGGTGGCCCGTTATTCACGAATCATGGTTTCTTTAACACCGGACTGGATCAGGAACCCTCAGATTCAGGGCGCATGGCGGTTACGGAGAAAGCTGAAGACAACGGAAAATTTGTGACACCCACATTGAGGAACATTGGTAAGACTGCTCCCTACATGCACGACGGCAGATTCAACACTTTGGAAGAAGTTCTCGATTTCTATTCAGAGTCCATCAATCGCCCAACGAATCTGGATCCGAATTTAGCCAAACATCGTGGTGGTGGATTGGGGTTGAAGGAGGAGGATAAATTGGCCTTGATTGCTTTTCTTGAAACATTGAATGAATAACAGAAATTCATACTTCATCCCTTGTACTTGATACTTCATCCCTTGTTCGTTGTTTCAGAGGGGCTCGCACGAAGGCGAGCCCCTACGACGTTCATCCATTATATTTCATCCTTCATCCTTTCAAAACGCACTTCATTTCTGGTCGCTCATTCCTTCCACGCCCTTTTGGATTTAATCCTGAAAGGGCTAGCGCTGTTGCGTACACATCTCCATGATTGGGGATGAACGACTCCGGATGCTGTTTGCGCTCCGGCAGGAGGTTTCCGGTTTGCGGATCATAGTTTGGATCCAATGATCCGTCGGGCAGAATAGGTATCGCGCGCAGGGTTTCTTTTCCAATCTTTCCAAATTGACTGTTCCCTTTCACCGCTCCGCCAAGAAATGCACAGGAGGTGACTTGCCAATGCGCCGAGATATCCTGACCGCCTATCTCTTTGTCTTTCTTTTCGTCAGCAATTTCTTTCTTCAAAATGCCATCCACGTTTCCATGAATGGTGCGTCCAAATTCCGAGGTGAGCACAATGTTGGTGTGATCAAATAAGGAAAGCCCGGTCTGTTTGTATTCGGTGTTCTTCAACAAATCGACCAATGCATGCAGCGGATCCCACAGGTCCTGCTTCATCATGGTTTCCTGGTTTGGCATTCCAACGGGTGTTCCATCAGATTTCCACAATCGGGACCGGCTATAGTGGGAATCAAATCGCCGAACATCCCGCGACTCGATAAAGCATCCGCAACTCAACCCTTCCCGAATCATCTCATAGCTCATCATGGCTTGCACATTGGCGGCAGGCGCAAATTTGGAACGCGCTTTGTTCCCGTTCACACTGCGATAGGTGATCAGTTCATCTTCGGGGTCCACAGCAAATCTCGAACGCAACTCCGGATCAGTAAAGAGTTGCTTCAGTCGCACCGGATCCAGCTTTGCTCCCCGCTGACTCATGGACCGGTAAATTTCCAACGCCGAGAAATATCCCTGCACGGCCTGAATGTTGTCGTCTTTCAGAAACTCCCTGTGCGCTCCATCCAGAAAGGATTCAATCTGCCGGGATGTCACGTCGGAGGCTTCCCTTTGGGCACGCAAAAGGAGATTGCGGAGCTTGGAAGGGGTTCCTGCATAAATGGTGTGCGCATGAGTTGGTCCTAATGCGTGATAATAGCCTCGCTTACCGGTGTACTGAGCTTCGTTCAACTCGCCATCCGACAACCACCAGTGCCACGACAAACTGGGCGCTGCGTAAGGTTGTCCGTAAGCTTCAGCAAAGGCCTGCATGACGGAACGCTCATCCCGCTCGCGCTCGTCGGTCTGACGAAACTTGTATTCCCCCATGTGCACTTTAAGTCGGTCCCGGGAATGTCCGGACCCGGTATGCATGGAACTCAAGATCGCCATGTCGGGAAAGAGATCCTCTCCTGGCTCGGCCAGATATCCGTATCGCAGCCCGTTCTTGTTATAAATGCGGTGGTAAGCGTCGCCCCATTCCAGGATCCGATACCGTTCATCGCTGATGTTGTCCAATCGATCCACCACATGGTTTTCAGTCACGACCGGATTGAACATGTCATACCCGCACCACCCGCCTTCGATATACCAGTAGATCAAGAAGTGCGGATCCTCCCCCGCAGCTGAAGCATCGGCTGCGATTTCATTCAATCGTGAGTCCTGCGGCGCGCCGTAAGCGTTGAAGTAATTCAGAAAATCCAGACAGCTCAACCCCGCCATTCCTTTTCCGATGGACTTAAGAAAGTTTCTACGACTGGCGGCAAAGTCTGGCGGTTGAGGTCCAACTCCTTTTTTCAAAGCCAGGCTGGGTTCTGATGTGTAGGTGTCCGGATCCAGATGGCATGGGGATTTCTTCATCATTCTACTTTCTTGTAATCAGGCTGAGCGTTTTCTGGATTTCTTAAATTCTTGTTCATGTGCGATTGGCGCTAAATCAACGAACTCATTCATCGCAATCAATATATCGACCTTCGTCATTCTACCGCTAATTGTCTCTGCCGGACTGAACCATCCACCGGCTCCAGATATTCAGGCGAGAGGGCAATGGCTCGGACGAGGTCCCGGATCCGAAAATCATTTTCATGCACAGAGTCCCAAAGTCGGCGATATAAATCGCGTTCGTCTTCCCGAAACCGCATGGCGCGTCCAAAGTAAAACTGGAAGTGTGTGTCAATAATAGTGCGAATAAACCGTTCCTGTTGCGCCGCCTGCGTGGCAAATGCTTCCATTCCTCGACCTTTAAAGGGATAAGCCTCGACATCTCCACGATCTGTATCATCAATCTCAGCGCCTTGTTCATCCTGGGTCCGATACTTACCGGCGTCAGTCCAACGCAAACGCTGGCGCGCCAAAGGTGTCAAAATCTTATGACAGCTGTAACAACTGGAGTCCGGATCCGTCGTGCTCAGAGCCGTTCCCTGTTCCCGGGCTTCCAGAGCTTCGGGTGGAACTTCAAATACGTAACCCAGAAACAGCATACTGACCTGCGCAGCGTAATTGTAATGCGGCAGTCCCGGTTTGCCTTGTATAAATCCCGGTGTAGTCAGGACTCCGGTCCTTCCATGATAATCCGGTCGGTCCTGCTTCTTGAAATCAGGCGTCACAGTATAATCAGCGGTCAGGATATCCTGGAAGGGAAGATCCTCCTGCATGATATAAGTCCAAATCCTCGCCGGTTCATCCTGCTCCTCGGTTCCCTGACTTTCCAGATAAAGACGGATCCGATGAAAATAGTAATCCCCAAACTCGTCGCTGCTCAGGTAGGAATCCAGTAAATCCTCAAAGGATTCTCCTCGTTCGAATCTTTCCCATTCTTCCTGGTTCGGTGGACGCCCCACCAAATCCTGAGCCATTCGCACCCGGATCAATCGCTCCCGATCCAACCCATCCAGTTCCGGATGGTCCAGGCTTGGAGGGCGCGTATACAAAAAGTCCGGATGTCGCATCAGCGCCCGCGCCAGAAAAACGAGCCCGATAAGGATCAACGGTATCGTCAGCCACTGACCCATGGACAGCCCAGTGCGGATCGCAAATTCCTGGAGCTGGGAGTCAGGCTCGCGAAAGAACTCGACGAAGAAACGCGCTGCGGCGATCCCCGTAGCGAACACGCCGACCAGCAGGCCCGGGCGGAAACGCGCCCGCGTCTTCCAGAACAGCAGCAGCATGATCACGATCATCAGCGCGCCTTCCAGCGCCGCCTCGTAGAGCTGGCTGGGGTGGCGCGGGTATGGGCCGCCATCGGGAAATACCATCAGCCACGGCAGGCCAGCATCGCTCACTCTTCCCCAAAGCTCGCCGTTCACGAAGTTAGCGAGCCTTCCGAACAGCATGCCGAACGGCACGCAAACCGCGATGTAATCGGCCACGCGCAGGAAGTTCAGGCCACCGCGCCATGAAACCCAGAGTACCGCGATCAGCACGCCGACGACCCCGCCATGGAAGCTCATTCCGCCGTTCCAGAGTTTAAGCACCTCCGCCGGCTGGCTCCACAACTCCGGCGCGTAGAAGATCGCGTAGCCCAGCCTGCCGCCCAGGATGATCCCCAGCGTGCAGTAGAAAAACAGGTCGTCCGCATGGCGCTGCGCCATCGGAGCGCCGGGGGCCTTCACCATGCGGGTGAGGTGCCAGTACCCCAGGACGATCCCGGCAAGGTACGCCAGCGAGTACCAGCGCAGCGTGAAGAAGCCCAGGTCGATGCCCGGTGTCAGCCCCAGGT
>JAUIHU010000506.1 GCA_030432175.1 Verrucomicrobiia bacterium
CCTCGCAACCCTGGGCTGTGCTGCAGAATCCCGTTGGGATTCAGATGATTTCCGGTTCACAATTTTTTGGGTGTCAAAGATCTTTTTATTCAATGGCTTTAGCTCCAACGGCGCGACACATACCAGCCTGGGCTGCCAGCAGGCCCGGGTTGGTATGTATCAGGTCTTCGGCCTTGGAAAATTAAAGGAGGATGGCTGTTTATTGGCGCAGTCCACTTCAAAGCCGGCTCCACTCGCCGAGCTGGGGCTCAGCGTTCCCGGGACGCCACCCCAACTTGATCACATCCGGCCAAAAGTCCCCGCTCTTTTTTGGGTGTCAAGAATTGTGGTTTGATTTCAGGGGTCAGGTAAAGAATTTTGACAAAAGTTAGCCTTGGCTAAAGTAATGTCAAGATTCTTTGACTGACCCCCTATAGATCGATTATGGTCAATTCTATGATTCGAAATATCTTGGCGCCGCTCGCATTAGCCTGGATGGCTTGTAGTTTTGTCAATGCGGCTGACTTGAGCGATTTGAAAACTGTCACGAACTGGCAGCGGGTTGCAAATGGGGTTTGGCGGGCTGAGTTAGGCAGTTTGAAGGGGGAAATTCGTTATACCGATCTGTCAGCGGCGGCTCCGAAGCTGGATGCGTTGAATGCGCTTTCGGATTCGTGTTTTCCTTTTGAAAAGGGTGAGATTAAATTTCTAACGGATTCCCAAAACCAGGCGATGGTGCGCATCCCTACCGATGAGGATGAGGTATTATATGGGTTTGGATTGCAGCTAGACGCAATTAAACATTCCCGGAAGGTGATGACCTTGAATGTCGATCACTGGAGTAAGGGCGGTGGGAGAACCCATGCGCCGGTTCCTTTTTATATTTCCAGTAAGGGGGATGGTGTTTTCTTTAATACGGCTCGGTTTCTCAAGATTTATAACCAGGTTGGAAATCGCAAGGACTCATTGCGCAACCCACCTGAAGTGGACCGCAACCCTCCGGCTGACGAACCTCAACCTGGTCCCTGGCTGGCGCAGCCTCCGGGAGATGCTGTCGAAGCGCAGGTGAATGGTCCGGGAATGGAGTTGATCGTATTTTCCGGTGAATCCATGTTGGAGATCGTTCAGCGATACAATCTTTTTCACGGAGGTGGAGCGATGCCTCCCTTGTGGGGATTGGGATTCTGGCACCGGGTGCATGCCACTTTCAATGCGGATCAGGTTCGGGAAGAGTTGAAAGATTTTGAAGATCGCAACTTTCCAATTGATGTTGTGGGACTGGAACCGGGCTGGATGACTCAATCCTATCCATGCACTTTTGAATGGCAAACCAAGCGCTTTCCGGATCCAGCGGGTTTTACCCAGGAACTACTCGACAAAGGGATCCGACTCAATCTCTGGGAAAATCCTTACATTTCCAAAAGCAGCCGGATGTATGACGCCATGTATCCGCTGTCTGGATCTCACCTGGTGTGGTTGGGGCTGGTTCCGGATTACACCTTGCCCAAAGCCCGGAAGTTGTTGACCGATCAGCATTATGAAGACCACATCAGCATCGGGATCAGCGGTTACAAGATTGATGAAGTGGACGGGTATGATTTCTGGCTGTGGCCGGATCATGCTACTTTTCCATCCGGAGTTTCCGGGGAATCAATGCGTCAGTCCTATGGATTGTTGATGCAGAACATGCTGTACACCGATTTGTTCAAAAAGCGTAACGTGCGCACATATAGTTTGGTAAGAGCCTCCAACGGATCCGCATCGGGTTATCCGTTTGTCATATACAGTGACGCCTACAATCACAAGGAGTACCTCACCGGGATTTCTACCTCCAGTTTGTGCGGGATTTTATGGACCCCTGAAGCGCGTTCGGCGGGGAGTGACCGAGAATGGTTGAATCGTATGCAGACCGTTTGTTTCTCCGCCATGGCGCAGTTGAACGCCTGGTCTTCCGGCAAAAAACCTTGGAGTTATGAATCGGTGACAGATGATGTTCGGGAAGCGATTCAAATGCGGATGCGGTTGTTGCCTTACCTCTACACAGCTTTTGCAGATTATCATTTCAAAGGGATCCCTCCCGTTCGGGCGATGATTTTGGAAGAAGGATTTGCCGGAGGTCCGGATGAAATCATCGTGGGCAAACTCGACAGTGAGAAAAATCCTTACGGGAAGGATCGACGTATAGAGACGACCGATCAGTATATGTTGGGAGCTTCCATTCTGGTGGCTCCGTTTTATGAGGATCAGGCGACCAAACGTCAGGTTCAATTGCCTGCAGGGCGTTGGTATAATTTTTACACCGGAGAATTTGCTGGAGCTGGTGAGATCATCACGGTGACTGCGGAAGCATTGGATGATCGCATTCCTTTGTTTGTAAAAGACGGCGCCTTGATTCCTATGCTGACAGAGGCCGTGAACCAGAGTGATCGGGCGATTGGGCATCCATTGGAAATTCGTTGGTATGGAGAACGATCAGGGACAGGGGAACTTTACGAAGACGATGGATCCACTTTTGATTATGAACGTGGAGATTTCAGGAAGCGTGTTTTTCACGTGACTCGGGATTCCGATGGTTCGGCGCAATTGCAGACGACCATTGAAGGAGATGAAAATCTTGAGATGTTCGGGACGGTTCAGGGTTTGAAAATGATGACCCGCTGATTTGGGGCGCTGTTAGAAGCGGGGGGACTTTTGCAGTCCATCTTGATTTACAATACTGCCGCCACTCGCCGAGCTGGGGCTCATCGTTCCCAGGAGAATGGCCCGGGTTTTGTCATATTCTGTTGATTCTGCTCCTGGCTTGAGTGATTTCGAGAGGTTGTCGTTTTATGTTTTGGTTCTGGATCCGATCCATTCATACTCCCGCCTATGATTCCCTATAAAAATTCTTGGAGCCTTCAAAACAGTAACTTAGGGAAAGTTGCTGTTTTGTGCTTTATAGCGGCGCTGAATCCTATGGCTCTTGGGTCTGAATATTTTGCGATTTCACCGGATGGTAAAGTGAAGGTGGCTGTTCAAATTCCAGATTTGGGTGATTCAGCTAACCCAACCTGGTCAGTCAGTTTTGCTGATAAATCATTAGCGAGTCACAGCCAGTTCAGTCTTTCAACTTCTCAAGATGGAGATTTATTCTCCGGAGCGGTTCTTCAAAGTTACACCCACGAAAGTCATCGTGAATCCATTCCGGTTTTGTTCGGAAAATCTTCGAAGGCCCGAAATGATTTTGAAGGTTTACAGTTGAGTTTACAAAAAGCGGATGAACGTCCGGTCATTGTATCTATCCGATGTTACAATGACGCTGTGGCTTTCAGATATGAAATTCCTGAGTCCGGTTCAAACCGACCCATAGTCATTTCCGATGAGGCTTCCACTTTTAATCTGGTAGGCAATCCACAGGCTTATGTTCAGTATCTGGAGAATTACCGAACCTCACATGAGCATCTGGTGGATTCATCCACTTACCATGAGATTCAGCCCAACCAACTACTGGATACTCCTTTGACTTTGCAATGGGAGGACCAGACCACAGTCGGGATCACAGAAGCAGCGCTTCGAAATTACTCAGGAATGGGCTTGATGGGAGTCATTGGGAAGGGAGGAATTCAGCATTTGGTGACGAAACTGACTCCGCGTGAAAATGGAACCAAAGTCGTTTCGGAGACTTCATTGAAATCGCCCTGGCGTGTGATGCTGATTGGTGAGAGTCCGGGGCGGCTTTTGGAGTCCACGACAATTTACTGTTTGAATGAACCTTCCTTCATTGAGGACACGTCATGGATTCAACCCGACAAACTCACCTTTCACTGGTGGAACGGGGATGTGTTTGATGGAAAACCCGGACCTTCTCCGTTGTCCTTCGAAATGGCCAGCCAGTACATCGACTTCTGTGCTCGGCACGGGTTACCGATCCATGCCATTTCCTCCACTAAAGCGCCGACCACTCCCTGGTATTACCAGACGAAGCGAGGTGTAGCGCCGGGTTCAGACACAGATGTTACCCAGCCGCGAGAGGAGTTTGAGTTGGACGCCATCCGCGAGTATGCTCAGAAAAAAAGAGTGAGGCTCTGGACCTGGGTGCATCAGGCAGCTTTGCGCGGGC
>JAUIHU010000507.1 GCA_030432175.1 Verrucomicrobiia bacterium
TTGGAGCCCTCCAGATCAGCGTTCGTCTGGCTAAGGAACTGCGCATGCCAGTCGAGCCAAAACTGTTTCTTGAAAGACCAACGATGAGTCAACTGGCGGACACATTATTGAAAAGACTCGCCAACCAGGAGGCGCTGCGATGAAGCAGATGGGATCCATTCCAATTATTGGCATCGAACAAATGTCGATTGACCCTGGCGTTGCCAGCGTGGAAGTCCGGGAACTGGCTACGCGACGCGGTCTCGATCAGCGGAGGTTTGATAACCTGTTGTTGACTCGAAAAAGTGTCGCCGTTCCGGGGGAAGATCCGGTGACCTTTGCGGTGAATGCCGCCAAGCCGATTCTGGATCGCATGGCAGATTCCGAAAAAGAAAGGATCGAGCTGTTGCTGGTGGCGACCGAGTCCGGGATTGATTTTGGCAAATCGATTTCCACATACATCCATCATCATTTGGGGCTGGGAAGAAACGTTCGGCAGATGGAGATCAAGCATGCCTGCTATGGTGGCACCGGAGCGTTGCAACTTGCAGCGGGGTGGATCGCAGGACAGGCCTCGCCGGGAGCAAAAGCGTTGGTGATTTGTACTGACGTTGCTCGGACTGAAGCTGGCAGTTACGCCGAACCCAGTCAGGGGAACGCCGGTATTGCCATGTTGATCAGCGCCAATCCGAAACTGATCGAACTAGATCACGGGGCGAATGGATTTTATTCCCATGAAATCATGGACACTTTCCGTCCTACACCGGACCAGGAAACCGGCAACCCGGATCTCTCCCTGTTCAACTACATAGAATGCTACGAGAAAAGTTTTGAAGATTATGCGAGGAAAGTGGAGGACGCCGACTACCGAACCACATTTGATTTACTCGCCTGTCACACACCTTTTGGAGGAATGGTCAAAGGCGCTCATCGAACCTTGTTGAGAAAATGGTTTCGGACGCCACCAGAGGAAGTGGAAGCTGATTATCATCAAAGACTCGAGCCCTCACTGAAATACGGATCTGAAGTGGGCAATGTATATTCCGGATCTCTCTATCTTGCTCTAGCCGGAGCGCTTTCCAGTTTGTCGGGATCGCGTCCGAAACGGTTGGGGCTTTTTTCTTATGGATCCGGGTGTTGTTCCGAGTTTTTCAGCGCTGTAACCGCATCGAACGCCAGACAGGAATGGGCAGGATCGGGTTTGGATGAGCGACTAGCTCGACGGCTGGAGCTGACGTGGGAAGACTATGAAGACGCTTTGGCTGCTTCACGAGTGACTGGATTTGGAATGAAAGACATGTCGGTGAATTGGGAAACATTTGCACAGCGCTCCAGCGTATTTGAAAACAGAGAACCGAGATTGATCTGGACGGGGATTCAAGATTATCACCGCGAATATCAATGGAGTCAGGAGGTTGAAACAAGATGAGGACGCGAGCAGAAAAAGAAGCATGGATCCGTCGAACATTGATGGATCAAGGAAAGAATGTCGCGTCGGCATTGGAAGAACGAGTGGCGATGCGAAGAACGAAAACCGGCGACACTGAGAAAATGACCCCATCAGGCGCAGAAGAACCACAATCGCCACCATTTGGAACGAACACATCATCGGCGCCTTTTGCTCAGACGGGATTGAAGTTCAGTGTAATGTTCTTTTCTGATGAAGCTCCCGACGCCAAGGATGATCCGTATAGCCTGGTGAAAGAAATCGCTGAACGCGCCGATCGTTCTGGGTTTACTGGACTTTGGGTCCCGGAACGACATTTCCATGCCTTTGGCGGACTCTACCCGTCTCCATCTGTTTTGTGTTCATATTTGGCAGCCAACACCACAAACATCCGGTTGCGCGCTGGAAGTGTTGTCGGTCCGATCAAGCATCCGGCTCGCATTGCGGAGGAGTGGTCCATGGTCGACGTACTTTCCAAAGGACGAGTGGACCTCGGGCTGGCCAGTGGATGGAATCCAAATGACTTCCTGTTTGCTCCAGAGAATTACTCCAATCGCCGAGAGATCTGGAGAGATCAAGTGGATGTGATACAACGACTCTGGCGCGGAGAAGAAGTGAAATTTTCCAATGGAGTTGGAGAAGAAAAAGGCATCCGGACCTTCCCTCGTCCGTGGCAGAAGGATTTGCCCATCTGGCTGACAGCGACCGAGAAGGCAGAGACTTTCGAATGGGCTGGAAAGTTAGGCGCGAATGTCCTGACGATGCTGCGTGGATCGACAGTGGAATCATTAGCGGAAAAAATTGCTGTTTACCGAAAAGCCAGGGCCGAAGCCGGGTTGGATCCGAATACAGGTGTCGTGACATTAATGCTGCACACCTATTTGCACGAAAGCGACGAACAGGCGCATGAGATCGTCAAGGAACCATTCACTCAATACATCAAGACCTCCATCAAGGCCCAATCCCAAGCCAAGACAGGCGCGCCTGTCACTGAGGAAGAACTGACGCAATTGGCTGAGTACTCGTACGGTCGCTACACCAAAGAAGCGGCTCTCTTTGGAACTCCCGAATCGGTCGTGCCACTGTTGCATCGATGTAAGCAGGCAGGAGTGGATGAGGTCGCTTGTCTGATGGACTTTGGTCCAGGAAGAGAGGAGATCCTTGAGGGCTTCAGTCATTTAGAAAGAGCTCTGTCGGACAGGTCGGACAGGTCGGACGAAATAGCCATCGTGGGGATGGCTGGGCGCTTCGCTGAGGCAAATGACCTCAACAGTTTTTGGGAGCTGTTGCGCAGTGGGCGCTCGGCCATACGACCTGCCCAAATGCAACGCTGGGCGCCTGAAGCTGCCGATCGCCTGAAGCATTACCTGCCCGACGGGGTCCCTGGAGGTTGGATGAATGAATCGGGGCGTTGGGATAGCCTCTTTTTTGGAATCTCTCCGCGTGAAGCCGAACAAATGGACCCGCACCATCAAATGGCTTTGGAGATGGCATGGAGCGCTGTGGTGGATGCAGGGTATGATCCGGACGAACTATCCGGTCGCTCCATCGGCGCGTTTCTGGCCATGTACAATACCGATTTCATTGAGAATCGAACTGGTGATTCCACCGATGCGTACTCTGCGACTGGAATATTGAGATCCTCAGCGGTGAATCGGATTTCTTATCTGTTGAATTGGACCGGGCCGAGTGAGATTGTCGATACGGCGTGTTCAAGTTCTTTGGTTGCCATACATCGTGCTGTGAAAGCTTTGAGAGCTGGGGAATGTGAACAGGCGTTGGTTGGTGGGGTGAGTCTGGCTCTCAGTCCGTCGAGGCTGGAATTGCTTGGAAAGTTGGGTGTGTTGTCTCGATCCGGACAATGTCGTTCGTTCATGAAATCGGCAGACGGACAGGTGATCGGTGAAGGCGCCGGGATGGCTTTGTTAAAGCCACTGGGCCAGGCGTTGAAAGATGGAGATACAGTTTATGCGATGATTCGTGGAACCGCCATCAATCATGTTGGAAACCAATCGGGCTCGATGACTTTGCCAAGCGTGGAGTCACAGAAATCCTGTATCCGATCCGCTCTGAAAGACGCTTGTATTGATAGCAGTGAAATCGATTATATCGAAACACATGGAGCTGGGGGCGCTGGAGACGAAGCGGAGTTGGCTGCGTTGGAATTGGCGTTAGGTGAGAGAAAAGATTCACGAATTCTCAGCGCTGTGAAGCAGACTGTTGGATTTACCGAAGCTGCAGGAGGGATGGCGCAGTTGTTTAAAACCATCTTCAGTTTGACGCAACGGGAGTGGACTCCGATGGTTTATAAAAATGATCCATTGGACAGCCTGAATGCTTCAGTTTCAGCAGCTCACTTGCGAACAGTGAGTGAGGTGGAACCGTGGAAGACCGGACGCCGCCGTACCGGATTGTTGCACTCTTACGGATTGGGTGGAGTGAATGCTTCGGTTGTGATTTCCGAGCGATCTGGTGGAGCGACTGGCAAGCAAGACAACATCGCTGGAGCAAACCGCCGAGACCAGGCGGATCCTTTGAGATTTCGGATAATGGCCCGAACGTGGCGATTGATTTCAAGGGCGTACATTTTCCGAGAGACCTGATCCGTTTCGCCGTGTTCTTCTACGTCCACTATGCGGCTTCCTATCGCG
>JAUIHU010000508.1 GCA_030432175.1 Verrucomicrobiia bacterium
ACATCTTCGGGAGAAATACTCCTGTTGAGTTGGAGTATTGGCAGGTGGAAAAAACCTGATTTTTTGTTGGTGACGATTTATTTTTGAATTTACTCACTCTTAGAAAACTAAACATCTATGGCAAAGAAGGTTACTGGACTAGTTAAACTGCAAATTCCTGCTGGGCAAGCAAACCCGGCGCCTCCGGTTGGACCAGCTCTGGGTCAGCAGGGTGTGAACATCATGGGATTCTGTAAGGAATTCAATGCACGCACTAAAGATCAGGCGGGTATGATTATTCCTGTGGTGATCACAGTTTTTGCAGACAGATCATTTACTTTTATCACTAAATCTCCGCCCGCTGCGACACTCCTCAAAAAAGCAGCTGGTATTGCTTCGGGTTCCAAGACGCCTAATAAAATCAAGGTGGGCAAAGTAACTCAGGCGCAAATCCAGGAAATCGTCAACATTAAGAAAGACGACTTAAATGCTACCGACCCTGAAGCTGCTGGAAGAATTATTGCTGGAACAGCACGCAGCATGGGGATCGAAATCAAAGGATAATCTGAAAAATTTTTTCGATGCAAGGGAAGTTGCAGTTCGAGAAGTAAATAAATTCGTGGGAGGGCTGATTCGGTCCGGTTGAACCACTCTTATTATGGCTAAAAGAAGAAGTAAGCGATACAGAGAAGCAGCTAAAAAAGTTGATTCCAGTAAAATCTACGATTTATCAGCTGCAACCAAACTGGTTACTGAATTTCCTAAAACGAAGTTTGACGAAACAGTTGAACTCGCATTCCGCCTGGGGGTTGATCCTCGACAATCAGACCAGATGGTTCGGGGAACAGTAGCATTGCCGCATGGTAGTGGAAGAACGGTTCGAGTATTAGTCTTTGCCAAAGATGGACCTTCTGCGGATGCGGCCAGGGAAGCGGGAGCCGAGTTTGTAGGATTTGAGGAATATCTCGAAAAATGCAGCTCAGGTTGGGTGGATTTCGATGTAGCGGTAGCGACACCAGAAGCGATGGTGGAAGTGCGGAAATTGGGTAAAGTGCTCGGACCGCGCGGTCTGATGCCGAACCCGAAGACCGGTACTGTCACCGATGATACCGCCAAGGCGATCCAGGAAATTAAAGCAGGTCGAGTGGAATTTAAAATCGACAAAACTGCAAACCTGCATGTGACAGTAGGAAAAGCGTCTTTTACACCTCAACAGCTGGAAGAAAACTCCAGAGCTGTTTTGGATGCCGTAGTAAAAGCTAAGCCTCAGACATCCAAGGGCAAATTTTTTAAGTCCTGCGCTATTTCAAGCGCAATGAGCCCTTCCGTTCCTGTGGATGTAAAGGAAGCGGGATCTGTCTGAGTTGACCTCGAGCCCTGAGAATTAACATTTAAGAGAATTCATTAAATCATGCGCCCCGAGAAAAAATTTATCAGTGAGGAGTACATTCAATGGCTCCAGAATTCGCCTTTCTACATTGTTGTGGAATACACAGGCATGACAGTGGACCAATTCAGTGAGCTGCGGAAACGACTTGCTGAATCCAATGCGCAGGTTCATGTCGTTAAGAATGCAATTTTTGAAATTGCGGTTCGTGAATCTGGTGTTGGAGAACTTGAGAATGACCTTAGTGGACAAAGCGCTGTTGTCTTTGGCGAAAAAGATGTTTCTGCGGCTGCGAAAGCTCTGAAAAACTTTCATGCTGAGTTTGATAAACCAGCAGTAGTAGCTGGAGCGCTAGATGGAAATGCTCTTTCCAAAGAAGACATTATTGCTTTGGCAGACCTGCCTTCAATGGATGTTTTGAGAGCTAAAATTGTTGGAGCGATTGCTGCTCCTGCAACCAAACTGGTTCAAATCATCAATACTCCAGGAACACAAATTGCGCAGGTCTTGCAAGCTCGCGTCAGTAAAGAATCGGAATAATTTCTTAAATTTTGATGAAGGAGCCAAACGGTTTGGCTTTTAATCAGATAACCAAATAAACCATTCAACTGGTCGGACAGTGGGCCCTCTGTCTTAAAACTTTTGAGGCTGATAAAGACGACCAATTATATCATGGCTGATCTAGATAAGTTAGTAGAAGAATTGGGACAATTGACCGTTATTGAAGCGGCTGATCTTGTCAAGAAACTGGAAGAAGCATGGGGTGTGACAGCTGCTGCTCCTGTGGCTATGGCCGCTGCTCCTGGTGGTGGCGATGGTGGGGCAGCCCCAGCAGAAGAAAAAACTGAGTTTGACGTTATTCTGGCTGCGGTTCCTAGCGACAAGAAAATTGCTGTCATTAAAGCTGTTCGTGAAGTTAAAGCCGGTTTGGGTCTGGCAGACGCCAAAAAGCTGGCTGAAGGAGCCCCTGCTCCGCTTCTCGAAGGAGTCAGCAAGGATGAAGCCGAAGGCGCCAAGAAGAAACTGGAAGACGCCGGCGCTAAAGTCGAACTCAAGTAATTCTGGAGTTTATCGATGTTTCAGTCGCTCGATTAATAACAACAGGCCAATCAGCAAAGTTTCGACAAGAAATCAAAGCGATTGGCCAGCATTCGACAGCGTCTGCTGGAATTGGGATAATCGGGCGCCAGCAGGCGACGGGGAAAACTCGTCGCCTTTTTTGCCAATAACTGTTAATGAATAAATTTGCGGTCTGACATGTCAGATTCGCTTTGAATTAAAGAGTCCTGCTTTTCTGATTTGTCCGGAGCTTCAGAAAAAGCTGATTGTTCAGCAAATAAGCAGGAAAATTTCATGAAGGTAGCTCCTTCTGAAAAGAAAGTTTTGGCTTCAATGAACTGATTTTGGACGCCGATGTCCAATGAAGCCGAATTAATTTACTTTAAGCGCTTGTTTTTCGATCGAAAAACAGGAGTATTTTGTTTTATAACTAACCAAAATCTCTAAGGCAACAAGCGCCTCAGTAAATCGTACCATTATTCAGCAATGCCATCACAAGCCTCATCGCGCATTCGGTTTGGTAAGATTAAAGAAATCATCCAACCCCCCAACTTAATCGAACTGCAAATCAGCTCTTATCAAGAGTTTCTGCAGTTGGATCGATCGACTTCTCAAAGAGATGAAGTAGGTATCCAAGCGGTTTTTAAAGAAGTTTTTCCAATTGAAAGCTACGATGGCAAGGTCGTTCTCGACTATGATAATTATGAAATAGGTGAGCCAAAAATGACCTGGCTGGAGTGTTTGCGTGAGGGAACTACTTACGGCGCGCCACTCCACGTAAGTTTCAGCCTCCGCGAAATCAATGAAGAGGGTGAGCTGGCCGAGGAAAAATCAGAGAAAGTATTCATGGGTGAATTGCCCCTGATGACTCCTCAAGGCACTTTTGTGATCAACGGAGCTGAACGCGTCATTGTAAGCCAACTGCACCGCTCTCCCGGAATTGCGTTCGAGGCCACTCAACATACAAATGGCAAAATCCTGCATTCTTTCAGGATTATTCCCGATCGTGGATCCTGGTATGAGGCCCAATTTGATACCAGTGATTTGCTCTATGTTTACTTGGACCGCAAGAAACGCCGCAGAAAATTTCTTGCGACAACATTCTTGCGCGCGCTGGGTTACAGTGATGATGAGGAAATTCTCAAGCTCTTTTACGAGATTGAGGAAATGACCCTCAAACAGGCAGAGAAAATTGAAAATATTCAGAACTGGGTCCTGGTTCAGGATGCAGAAGATGCTGACAAAGGCATTATTGTAGCCAGAGCATTTGAGCCGCTGTCCAAAGCTGCTCTCAAACAAATTGCTGAACTGGGAGTCAAAAAGATCCGTGTCGTCGATACCAGTATTGATGAAGGGATCATGATCAAGTGTCTCAAGAAAGATCCTACCCGCAATGAAGAAGAGGCTCTGAAAGATATTTATCGTCGTTTGCGTCCGGGGGATCCGCCAACTGTTGCCAATGCAAGAGCCCTGATTAAGCGTCTGTTCTTTGATGCCAAGCGATATGATTTGGGTCGTGTCGGACGTTATAAAATTGGGCAAAAGCTTGGACTCAAAGATAACGGTGACTCCAGAGTTTTAACCAAGGAAGATCTCGTTGGAGCTACACAATATCTTCTGAAATTGAAGATGAAAGAGGGTAGCCTGGA
>JAUIHU010000509.1 GCA_030432175.1 Verrucomicrobiia bacterium
ACCGGACGGACGACGGAGGTGAGGCCCTCCCGCAGGAAGCTATGTCACAGTTCCCGTACCTTAAACACCTGGGAATATATGGATATCGGACCGAAATTCTAGAACGATTTGTCTCTTGGTCTGTTTCTCCTTTGGAGAAGGCTGAAAGGTTGGAGCAGCTCAGGGCTTTGGATCATGGTATTTCCATTTATGTCGAAGTGGTTAATTACACCGGTATTGGTGTTGACGTGCCTGCAGACGTCGCCAAAGTCGAAAAGATTTTGGGTGTCACGAAAAGATTTTGGGTGTCAGATAATAATCAGCGCTGACATCCTCATTGACGTTTGTTGCCGTTCGCCTCTAATAATCAGTTCCAAGACTGGAATTTGATCCTGATCCTAAACCAATTTCTCCCAGTAAAATGACCGAAAGTTCCAAAGATAAATCCATCCCTGGCAAACACTCTGAACCCGATACGCCGGCAAGAAAAAGGAAATACATATTTGTCACCGGTGGCGTGATCAGTTCGCTTGGTAAAGGAATTACAGCTGCGGGACTGGGGGCGTTGCTTGAAAATCGAGGACTCAAAGTTTCGCTTCAGAAATTTGATCCATACCTCAATGTCGACCCAGGCACCATGAGCCCGTTTCAGCATGGAGAGGTGTATGTTCTGGATGATGGAGCTGAGACGGACCTGGACCTGGGACATTACGAGCGATTCACGCATACGCGCCTGACCAGATTTAACAATCTCACCAGCGGTCAAGTATATCAGAAGGTGTTGGAGAATGAGCGAAATGGCGCCTATTTGGGTAAAACTGTTCAAGTTATTCCTCATGTGACTGATGAAATTCAGAAACGCATTTATGAATTGGGGAATGATTCGGATTGCGATGTATTGATCACAGAGATTGGAGGAACCACTGGCGATATTGAGGGCTTGCCATTTTTAGAAGCGATCCGCGAGCTTGCGTTGGACGTTGGCTGGGAAAATACTTTGTTTTTGCATGTCACATACGTTCCATTCATCAAGGCAGCTGGCGAATTGAAAACGAAACCAACTCAGCAGTCGGTTGCCAAACTTCGAGAAATCGGCATAGCTCCTCAAATAATTGTCTGCCGCTGCGAACAACCTTTGGGGAAAGAACTGCGTAAAAAGATTTCGGTGTTTTGCAATGTTCCTTATGAAGCGGTGATTGAAGAAAAAGATGTGGAACACACAATTTACGAAGTGCCTCTGATGCTGCAGAGGGAAAGATTGGATGAGCTGGTCTGCAAATCATTGGACCTGAAAACCGAGCCGGCTGACATGCAGGACTGGCAGGAAACGATCCGCAAACTGATTGCTCCTCAGCATCGTGTTCGTGTGGGGGTAGTGGGTAAATATATTGAATTGAATGATGCCTATAAGTCGGTTTATGAAGCCATAATTCATGGAGGAGTATCCAACGATTGCGCTGTTGAAATCGAAAAAGTGGAAGCTGAAGAGATCGAAAAAGACGAAGGGGAACACACGCTCCGAGGATTGAACGGAATTCTGGTGCCGGGAGGTTTTGGGGAACGGGGCATTGATGGCAAAGTAAAAGCTGCTCAATACGCACGTGAAAATAACATCCCTTACTTCGGCCTTTGCCTGGGGATGCAGATTGCTGTTATTGAATTTGCTCGCAATGTGCTTGGTTTGCAGAAGGCGAATTCCCTGGAGTTCGAGCCCAAAACACCCGATCCGGTCATTGCTATGATGGACGATCAACGAAAAGTCACAAAGAAAGGTGGAACAATGCGCCTGGGCTCTCAAGAGTGCGTTTTATTAAAAGGATCACGAGCAGCTGAGTTTTATGGAGCTGATTCTGTTCGAGAACGACACCGTCACCGGTTTGAGTTCAATAACGAGTACAAAAAGAATTTTGAGAAAGCAGGAATGGTTTTCAGTGGCTTGTCAAAAGATGGTAAACTTGTTGAGATGGTTGAATTGCCCGATCATCCTTTTTATTTGGCATGCCAGTTTCATCCAGAGTTTCAAAGTAAACCCAATTCCCCCCATCCTTTATTCTCCAACTTCATTCGAATGTGTCTCGAGAATAAAAGCGCCAATCACTAAGGCTCAGCGTGAACTACGAAGAGGCGATTCAATACCTTTACCATCTTCGCACCTTTGGGATGAAGTTGGGACTGGAAAAGGTTCGGCGATTGATGGATCGGGCCGGTTCTCCAGATAAAAGGTTAAACTTTATTCATGTCGCCGGAACAAATGGAAAAGGTTCTGTGTGCGCTTTCCTGAATCAAGGCTTGCGATCCATGGGGTTTCGAGTCGGGATGTTTACTTCCCCACATCTGATTCATTTTGGAGAACGTATTCAAGTGGATGGGGAGAATATTTCACAACAAGATACAATTCGTTGGACTCATTACATTCGAGAAATTATTGAAGAGCCCGGATGGACAGATGAACCTCCCACGTTTTTTGAAGCAATAACCGTGATGGCGGCATTAAGGTTTCAGGAAGCTGGCTGCGATTGGGTGGTATGGGAAACAGGTCTTGGCGGGAGACTCGACTCTACTAATATAGTTTCTCCTCAAATAACACTACTGACTCACATTGACATGGACCATCAGGATGTGTTGGGAAACAGTATTGAAAAAATTGCTTCGGAAAAAGCTGGAATAATAAAACCTGGAATACCCGTTTTCATGGCAAACACTCAGCCTGCAGCAACCGCAGTGGCTCAGAGAAGAGCCAAGGATTTGGGATGTTTTTTTGAAGTGGTAGATCCTGCTCAGTTTAAAGAATCTTTGAAGAGCTCTAATAATAACATGCTCCTGCAAGGTTCTCACCAATTACACAATGCAGCTCTGGCTTGGCAGGCCATCCAACACTTACAAAACAGTTCCCTTAAACCCAATGAGCAGCTGCAGCCTCAACAAATAGCGGCTGAACTGGCTTCTACCGAGTGGCCGGGACGATGTCAATTGGTCCAAGGCAAAGAAAAACGTATTTTTATCCTTGATGGAGCCCATAATCCGTCTGGAGTAAAAGTACTAATTGAAACGATCCGGAAAGCTTTTACCATTTCTGTTCCCATTTCGTTGTGGTTCAGCGCTTTCAAAGACAAAGATGGTCTTAGTATGTTAATGCAGCTAGTAAATGGGATTCCAGGACTGTTTGAAATCTGCCTAATTCAAGGAGCAGGAGAACGCGCGGCAAACATAGAGTCCTGGATCCATTGGTTGAAAGCGAATGAACTTCAAATTCCGGTAAGAATATTCACATCAGTTCAAGAAGGATCGACCCAATGGCGCCCTTCAGTTTGCTACATCATTACTGGTTCGCTCCACTTTATTGGCGAAGCGCTGGAACTCATCCAAGCGAACGAGCAAACAAGTTCAACGACTCGAAAACAAACTTGCATGGAATCGGAGCGTGGACTGAATTTCTATAACCATAATAATCTTTGACACCCAAACAGTCATAATCTTTGACACCCAAATAAAAATCTTTAAACGCACCAACTCTTTAAATTAAAGAAAACCATTTTCAGGTAGACTTTCGCCCTTAGCTGGCCACATTACTAGCTCTGTGATTAGCCATTTGCCAATCTACGGAAAACTTGGGTGTCACAGATTTTACAGATTTCTCAACTCCCACCAGAAAAAATCCTAATCCTGTAGTTTTCAAAATTCCTAGAGCCTCTTACCGCTGATTTCAGTGATTGGATGCTGCTGTTGAAGCCCACAGAAATCCCTTTCGAGATCCTACAATTGAGTCAAGTCAATATATAGGGAAAGAGTCATCGTTGACACCCAGATTTGTTCATGGAAATTCTATTTTGTTGTCCTATCATTGAATCAACACTGAAAGACCTCCTTACTAAAGCTCATACCCTGAAACCAATTTTGTCCAGCGCGCTTGGCCGCATCTACCATTTTCTGGACGTGGCCGCATACCCGATAGAATCGATTTCCGAAATGATGCGTTGTTTTAAGCCAGCCGCTTTCCCGCAGCCCCATTCGAACCAGTATTGGAGCCAACTCTTCCGGAATAGCCCCGCGCTTGCCTTCTTTCATACAACGTCCGGTTTCATCCACGA
>JAUIHU010000510.1 GCA_030432175.1 Verrucomicrobiia bacterium
GTTGGGTGATCCGGTTCGGATCAAGCAAATTCTAATTAATCTTATCGGCAACGCCATCAAGTTCACGCCTATGGGGCAAGTGCAGATTTCATGTAGATACAAGAAACATACTTCTAAACATGAAGGGCAGCCAGGACTAGAATTCTGTGTTGAAGATTCTGGAATAGGGATCGAGAAAGAGAAGATTCCAGATTTATTCGAGTTGTTTACTCAATTGGACTCTTCAACTACGCGTAAATTTGGTGGCACTGGATTAGGTTTGTCGATTTGCAAGCATCTGGTTGAAAAAATGGGTGGGATCATTTGGGTGGATAGTGATCCAGGAAAAGGGTCAAAATTTTATTTTAATGTTCCTGATATTCGCCCGGTAGAGGATGAATCATTTGAACCACCTGCAGTGAATTATCCTGAAGAGACCGGAGTGCAGTTGGATTTGGATGTGGTCCGAAATCATCTGAAAGATCAGATAATAATATGGGTGGAGCCAAATGCAATGGTTAGAAATAAAATCGCCCAGCTGGCCGAAGATTTGGATCTATCAATTCAGATTTGTGAGAACCTGGAACAAGTACTAGAGCGATCAGCTCCATACCTTCTGGAAGGTACGTCTTCAGTCAAAGTTGCTGCAACATTCATTAATGCCCTCATTCCAGGTAGCTCAGGATTAGATTTGGTTAAAGATCTGGTAAAATATGATACTTTCAGTTCTTGCGCATTTATCATGACATGTTATGGACCCAGCTCATCCATACTGGACTCCGAATTGATTACAGAAACGGTTCAAAAACCTTTGAGAAGTAAAAACGTCATATCTGCGTTATCCCGAGCCCTTCATTTGGCCTCAGATGATAAAAAGGGAATCGATTTACAAGAATCTGACAAAATTGGGGTCAATCATCTCAAGCATCATTTCACGAATAATCATTCAGATTTGCAAGCTGATAGATTTGGAAATTCAATTCATGGGCGACCGTCAAGGAGAGACACATCGGAACAGGCGCTGACGGTTCTGGTTGCAGATGATAATCCGGTGAACCAGCGAGTGTGCCAGTTTATGCTGCGAAAGTTAGGTATTATACATGTTGACAGCGCTTTTGACGGGTTGGAAGCAGTGCGGCTTTGGCAGAAGAAAAAGTATTCATTGGTTTTAATGGATATTCACATGCCACAGTTAGACGGGTATGAAGCAACACAGCGAATTTTGAGTTTGGCTGCCGCCAAAGACGAATTTCCTCCATATGTTATCGCCCTGTCAGCAGCTATTTCAAAGGAAGAGAAGCTTCAGGCTGAAAAAGTCGGTATGAGCGCATTTTTAGAAAAACCTTTGGACAGTAAAAAACTTCAAAATGTTCTCGAAAAAATAGGAACTTTAAATCAATGAGTTTTAAGCGCTGCCATTTAATTTCTTTGGAGCTGGTTTATATTTGATGTGGCAATGACGGATGACAACGAAAACAATATGAAGAATGATCCGGTTGATTCAAATCAGGATACTGCATTCAAATCTGGCTCCTCGAATTCCAGGAAAGGAAAATCCGGAGCTATCAGGTCGAAGGTAAAGGAGATCATCAGTCGCCCGGCAGAATCGGGTCCAGCCGATGCAGAGGAAGGCCGACTCAAAATTTATTTCCTTCCAAACCTGATGACCGCAGGAAATCTTTTCTGTGGATTTGTTGCATTAACAAAGATTGTTGAAGCGGATTCTGGTAGCGCTCAATTTACTAATACTATTCAGCAGGCTTTGTTTTTTATTTTACTAGCTTGTATATTTGATCTTCTGGATGGACGAGTGGCCAGGATGGGTGGTTATGAAAGTCCGTTTGGGAGGGAATTTGATTCACTGGCTGATATTATTTCATTCGGTGTCGCGCCGGCTTTTTTGGTGCATAGAATTGTTTTGAAGGATGTATTTAATCCAAGCCATGCCGAAGTTGGATGGTTCATTAGTTCAATATACTTAATATGCGGGGCATTGAGATTAGCTCGGTTTAACTGTCTTGCAGTGATGCCGGGATCTGAAAAGTCCAAGAACTTTCTTGGGTTCCCCATCCCTGCAGCTGCGGGTCTGGTGGCTTCACTCACTTTGTTTATTATCTGGTGGGAAGATCGCGGGTTTGCCACGAGTCCATGGAGGTATGTATTGCCGTTCATCATGGTTTTTCTTTCCATTATGATGGTCAGTGAAGTGGAATACCCGGCATTCAAGAGCATTACCTGGAAGACGAAGCGAACTTTTACAAAAATGGTGACATCTATTTTGCTCATTGGTTCGTTTTTTATTCTCTGGAAACAGCTGCTTTTCTGGGCATTGCCTCTCATTTTTACCGCATACCTGGTCTATGGTTTTATCAGGCCGATGTTGCCCAAAAAGACGAGGAGAGAAATCGAAGAGGAGTTTGGTGAAGATTCCGACCTACCGGATTGAGAATCCTTTGCAAAATGAAGCAGAATCATTTTGGGCAGGGTTTCTGAGCAAGATGAAATAAAAAAAATCTCCGAGAAAATTTTCAGTATCCCGGAGACTTTAGTCATGCTGATCTTGATCGGTAAAGTTTCCAGCAAGTCAGGTCACTGACGCAGGTTGATCATTCGACAACACTCAGTTTGGCTGCGGTCAGATGCATTTTTCCATCTTTTTCTTCGACTGCTCCAATAGCCAAGGTTTTGGCTGGGCCAGAGCAAACATTTTTATGGAAAGCTTTGCTAATCTCATTCGCAACCATGTAATAGGTAATTTTCTTACCGTCTTTCGTTACCTGGATAGCGTTCTGACATGAGGAAGTTTCTCCCAACTCACATTTAGCGCAAACCCCGGTACCGGACAATTTCACAGTCTTGGCAGCTTTCACCGGAATCATGATCATTTTGCCATTTTCCTCAGCAACCACTCCAACAGCCATTGCGTCAGTAGGGCTAGAGCAGACATTACCATGGAATTTTTTGCTGACATCATTTTGTTCCAGGTAGTAAGTCACTGTTTTGCCGTCTTTCTCGACTTGGATGGCATTGTGGCAGGAGTCGGTTTCGCCCAATTCGCATTTCGCGCAGACACCTTTGCCAGAGATGGTTACGTCCCCTTTGTCGACCAGAATTTTTTTGGCAACCAGGACAGCTTTTCCTGCGACTTCTTTTAATTCGCCGTATGCAATAGTTTTGGTTGTTTTTGAGCAAACGTTGGAATGGTATGCCTTACTCGTATCGTTCTGTTCCAGGAGATAGGTGACTTTCTTGCCTTCTTTTTCAACTTGAATGGCGTTTTGGCAGGAGGATGTTTCACCGAGTTCGCATTTGGCGCAAACTCCCATTCCGCGAACAGTGGCATCTTTGGCAACTGTGGAGAAGGTCATCCCAATTAAAGCGGCTGTAGCGATTAATAAAGATTTCATCGTTAGAGAGAGTAATTGTTAAGGTGTTTAATTCTTCGATACCCGAGCTATTAAATCCATCAATGATTACGAAAGTGCATAACCGGGATTTGAATTTATAATAGGGTAGAAACCCTGAATATCAACGGGTTTTTTTATTTCTGAAAAATACGGGCAACAGCGATAATTCTTGACCGCAATTTGAAAGAAATTTCTCGATACTGCGTCAGAAAGATGGATAATGTGAGACATTGTTATCCCACTAACAGCTTGTGAAGACGAAAGATATGGAAACTCAAAAGAATAACACTACTCGCAGACAGTTTCTCCAGAATACATCTGGAGTTGCAGCAGCAGGAGCTCTCGCGGCTCCTTACATCCTGTCCAGTACCGCACAGGGAGATTTTACACCAAATTGCGATACGCTCAAAGTGGGTTTGATCGGATGCGGGGGGCGAGGAACCGGAGCTGCTTCTCAAGCTCTGAACGCTGACGAAAACGTTGTATTGCACGCCATGGGTGACGTCTTTGACGATCGGCTGCAACGTAGCCTGGGCAGTCTTCAAAGTCAGAAACCTGACCGTGTGATGGTTCCTAAAGATCGTCAGTTTCTTGGTTTGGATGCTTACGAGAAAGTGCTTAACAGCGGCGTAGACATGGTCATACTGA
>JAUIHU010000511.1 GCA_030432175.1 Verrucomicrobiia bacterium
ACTGATAGCGACGATTTGAAATTAGCGGCAATTTCCATTTCTATATCCCTTAGTCTTTCCTCATAATTTTTTGGCATTTGACCAACAGTGGAATCATTTTTGATAAAGGGTACCATAAAAGGAAACTTCTGCTCTTCTAGCCACAATTTGCAATACTCGTGGAGATTACCAATCTTGGCTGGGGCAACCTTGATTTGAGTCAAGCTTTCTTCATCCATTAATAATTTATCTCTATTGAATGGATATGAGGCATGTTCAGCGGGATTACTTTCAGAATGCCTTTGCGATTTAATATTCCAGTTACCTGCCTCTTTGAAATTGTCCAGCCAAATCCCCGGGTATAATCCCTTTTTTCCGACACCCTTCAACGGAATTAATCCATCAAAGTACATTTCTACGGAGCGATCATCCGCTGCGCGCAATGCAGGGTGACTTAGCAACCAAGCTAATTCCACCGAGAGATACATTTTCCGAGGATTAGAATACTTTACCAGGCGAAACCCGATATCCATTGAAGGCCCTATATAATCTTCCTGCATTGAAGGCTGCCCTGGAGGAACATGTGGCGCTTCTATCAACATGTTCCCAACTGGAAACCCAGCAGTCCAACCGGTCAGCTTAATGTCAACTTTCCCATCTTTAACCTCAGATGTGGCAGTTCTGTAATCAGCCGCTGATTTTCGGAAGCATTCTACTAATGTCCGGATTTGTTGAAGACTTGTTAGTTCACTAATAAAGACAATTTCATCCCCGACAGATTTCCAAGGAACTAATTTAAAATTGGAACTCCCCAATCGAGCTTCGATTCGGGTTGGTAGATATTTATAAAATTGCAGAAAGAATTGCTGCCAGTTTTTAGGCGCCGAGCTAAGATGTTTAAATGCTGTACTTCCAGAAATGTCAGCGCTAAGAAAAAGGCGAAGAGAGACTTTCGAATAATTCACAGCATCTGAAGCTATTTGGCGCCAATTCCAAGGATTTGTTTCCTTGCTCGAACCGCAGAAAAAGAAACCATAAAGTACCCGGCTAAAGCAGAATCGCTTTTCATTGTTTCAGAGACTTTTCGAAAATCCTTTTCAGGCATCAGGAAACTGAGAGCAAAAATATTCGCTTCCCATTCTACACGGTCCTCTCCTGAATGCATGACTTTCATAGGATTGATTTCCCCTGATTCAGAATGGATGATGTAATGAGCAAGTTCGTGCGCCAAGGTGAAGTTGTGTTGGTTGGGACCAGCGACGCTCAACAACTGGACAGTGAAGTCTCCAGGACCGTGAATTTGAATAAAGTTCATTCCATTCTCGATCCAATCCTTGTATTCCACATAGGAGATATTCCCTCCAATGCTTTCAACCAATTCCGGCAAATCAGAGTCCCCGGGTTGAAAACCCATATAGCCTGCTACATCTAAAGCCAAGCTCTCAATTTCAGCACGATCCATACCGGAAGGCTCAGGTATCTTTAATGCGTGGCTTCGAGTGTTCTCCGATTGAATTTCCTGTTCTGGCAAGCTAATATTCATTTTCTATCCATACTCCAGATGAATACCACAAAATGTTACAATTTGTGTGTGTTATGCCTTGGTTTAAATAATTAGAAGGCAATCAAGATTATTGTAAAATCTGCAATTCAGACAATAAAATTGACCGTGAAGTGGAAGAATCTCAATCCATTTTTTTAATTTTTCCAATTCAATCGTGCAAAAAGGCTTCTTTGGTGGAGACCACAAACAAAGTTTAGCGCCTTTTCTTTGTAACAAATCAATCTGGTCAAATTCACTCTTCTCAGTCTAAGATCAGCCATCCATGAGAAAAATACCTGATCACCTATATCAACCTCTCACTCTGGCGACTGTTTGCGCAACAGCATTCAGTCTAACCTCCATCCAGGCAGCTGCAGATCATCATGAACACTCAGACCACTCGGACGGATTTGTATCTTTGTTCGATGGAGAGACCCTGGAGGGCTGGAAAGGAGATTCCCGTTTCTGGCGTGTAGACGATGGCGCAATTGTCGGAGAAACGACGGCGACCAATCCGACCCGGGGCAATACTTTCCTTTTCTGGGAGGGTGGGACACCTGAGAACTTCGAGCTGAAGGTTCAGTTCAAACTCAGAAACCATAACAGCGGGATTCAGTACCGCAGCTTTGTCGTGGACGGAACCGATTATGCTTTGGGTGGATATCAAGCTGATATAGCGGAGTCACTCCAGTGGATGGGAGCCGCTTATGGGGAAAGGTTCAAAGGCGTGCTGGCCAGCCGGGGAGAGATCGCGGTGATCGCCGATTCCGGACAAGGGCGTGAAGTGGTAGGTAGCGTCGGGGACAGCTCCGAGATTTTGAGTCACATCGACATGAAAGGGTGGAATGAATACCACATTATTGCCAACGGACCTCATGTCATTCAGAAGATCAACGGAATCACTACAGCTCAGTTCACTGACAAAGGCGCTGATCGATTGAAACAAGGCGTCATCGGTCTGCAACTCCACGCCGGGCCACCGATGGAAGTGCGATTCAAAAACATCCAGCTGCGTGAACTCACTGATTGCGATTTGAAGAAAATTTTATTCCTCGCCGGAACTCGAAGCCATGGTTATGGAAGTCACGAACACCGCGCTGGAAGTCGCCTTCTGGCTCGGGCATTGAACGAGAGTGGAGCGGATGTATTTGCGCAGGTTGTTACAGAAGCTAAATGGCCCGAAGTCTGGATGGAATTTGATAAACCTGCGGCAGTGGTGATGTATTGTGATGGGTATAAAGGGCACATGGCAAAGCGGCATCAAGATCAGTTACAGGAACTGGTGGACCACGGAGTGGGAGTGGCTTGTCTGCACTTCGGAGTGGAGGTCGCGCCAGAAGAACTCGGGAAAGAATTTCTGGAATGGATCGGTGGATATTTTGAAATCGGCTGGTCGGTCAACCCTCACTGGGACGCAGAGTTCACTGAATTTCCAGAGCATCCGATCGCCAACGGAGTGAAGCCGTTTGAGATCCGCGACGAATGGTACTACCACATGCGATTCCAACCCGAGATGGAAAACGTCACCTCCATCCTCTCAGCCTTGCCGCCGATCTCCACACTGACCTCCCGAGCCAGAGACAAGAACAGGGGCAGCAATCCGGCAGTCATGGCAGAAGTCGAAGCAGGAAAATCACAGACAGTTGCCTGGGCGTATGAACGCGAAAAAGGCGGCCGTGGATTCGGCTTCACTGGCGGACACTTCCACCGCAACTGGAAAGACGACAACTTCCGCAAAGTCGTCCTGAACGCCATCACCTGGGTGGCTAATGTCGATGTGCCTGAAGCAGGCATTCCATCCCGCACTCCTACAGACATTGACATGGAACTCAACCAGGATTATTCCAAACGATAATCTTCCTACCTCTCCCAAGGGGGTCAGTCAAAGAATCTTGACACTATTTTAGCCAAGGCTAAGTTTTAGTCAGAATTCTTTGACTGACCCCCTCGTTATGACTAGCACAACACTTTCAGCATTTGTTTTATCTTTTCTAACCGTATCATTGCTAGCGGAAGAGCGATCCCTGACGAAGAAGCTTCCCCTGCCTGGAGAAGTCTTCGAGATTGAGGAGCAAACCGCTTTTTTGATCTCTCCAGAGATAGATGTGGGTTCGGGAGAAATGCCCTGGATCTGGTACGCGCCGACCTTGCCGAATCTGCCCGGCCAGGCTGAGGAATGGATGTTCGAGCGGTTTCTTGAAGCGGGAATATCCATTGCTGGAATTGATGTCGGAGAATCTTACGGTAATCATTGTGGAACCGATAATTATTCGAAGTTCTATCAACACCTCGTTGAGGATAGAGGTTTTTCGAAAAAGCCAGGACTGTTAGCAAGAAGTCGAGGTGGATTAATGTTATTAAACTGGGCGGTTGCGAATCCAGACCAAGTCAATTGTATTGGAGGAATCTATCCGGTTTTTGATCTGTCCAGTTATCCAGGGATATCCCGTGCTCAGCTTGCCTATCATTTACCTGAAGCAGATCTGGACCTTTATTTGTCCAAGTTCAA
>JAUIHU010000512.1 GCA_030432175.1 Verrucomicrobiia bacterium
TTACAGTGACTTCCAGAGTGGACTCTGAACTCCAGGGAATGTTCTCAAAGATGCCTGGATGGAAGCGATTCATTCCAATTAACCAATATCCACCATCTTTGGCGGGACCAAGAACCAGCTGTTTTTCTCCACCGTTTTGGAGAACTGTATTTGCTTCCTTCAAATCCTGACTGTTGATGTACGGGCAATCGGTTCCAATGGCCATTGCCGGACCATTCTTAAGTGCAATGTTGAACCCGTCTTTCAAACGCTCTCCTAAATCCCCATTTTTCTGAGGACGCAATGACCACTCCGGACGAGTGACCCATTCCATTATCCTGCTTCGAGCCTCGTTATGATCAGGAGTGAAAATCCAGTGAACTTCTTTGAACCCTTGGACTGCTCGCTGAGTGGCCAGCGCCAGTTCTTTGTAAATACTCAAAGCCCTGACTGGCCCAACTGAAACGGCCAGTCTTGTTTTAACGAGTCCCTGAATTGGAGCTTTGCAAAAAATCAAAATGGAGGTTTCCACTTTAAGGCATTCTTTTTCTATTGATTTGAATCAACTTTCAGCTCCGGTTTTACATGGCCGCCTTCAGTATCCAGTAATACTGGCCAGCCATCACAGTCCCATTCCAAAGGCAGCATGCCCAAGGTTGGCGCTCCACGTCGGGTTCCATCATAAAAGTGAAAACTGAACAGAAACTTTCCTGCTTCGGTCTTGAAGATGTTCGCGTGTCCCGGTCCAATGAAAGGCGGATCGGATTGGATCAAAAGAGAGCCTCCCGCTTCGCGCAAGTCCTTCCCTTCCTTGTCCAGGTACGGACCGGTGATTTTCTTCGATCTACCAACCCGGATATTGTAGGTGCTTTCAATGCCACGACAACAAACATCCCAGTTCACAAAGAGATAGAACCATCCGTCGTGTTCATAAATATGAGGCGCTTCGATGGCTTTGTAAGAGGCTATTGAGACCAGGTCCACCTCCGGGTTCAGCCTTTTTCCGGTTTCCGGATCCAGTTGAAAGAGTTTCAATCCGCTCCAGAAGGATCCAAACGACATCCAAATTTCATCGTCGCTGGTTTGAATGATGGCTGGGTCGATCGCATTGAAGCGGTCCTGTCGATTTGATTGGATCACGATGCCTTCATCCTTCCATTCAAAGTCCGGGCTATTGGGGTCCAGAGTTTTACTGGATGCCAGCGCAATAGCGGAAGTGTTCTTTCCAAAACTGGAGACTGAATAGTAAACCAGGTATTTTCCATTCAGATGAATAACGTCCGGAGCCCAGTAGTGACCGCGTTGATCAGGAACCACCTCTTTGACCCAGTCCGGCATTTCTGGCATGACGGCTGGTCCTGGTTCCCAATGGTTGAGGTCCTTGGAGCTCCAGGAACGCACGCCTCTTCCTGTTGAGAAAAACCAGTAGGTATCACCGTGCTTGATGATTGAAGAAGGATCATGCACCCGGGCATTTTTACGACCGTATAAATCCGGTTTGCTGGTTATTGAATTATCAGCCTGTTCAGGAACAGTTTGGGAAAAAGTCAGTACTGGGATTAAAAATCCCAAATTCAGAAGGATGGAGAGGAAAGTGTTTTTAACCGAGTTCATGAGCGATTCTTACCAGAAAGTATCCAGGTTTTCCAATCGTATTCTAATTGTATCCTTTTGTTGGGTGCGATTAAAGAAGGGTGGCGTGAAAATTTCCCAAGGCCAAAGGCCTGACACATACCAGCCTGGGCTGCCAAGCCCAGGTTTGGTTCACCGCCATATCTCCAAGGGCTGAAGGCCCGACACATAAAAATATTGTTCGAGAAAAGATCCTGTATATGTGTCGGGCCTTCAGCCCTTGTATTCGAAGAGAATGCCGTCCTGGGCTTTGGCAGCCCAGGCTGGTATGTGTCGCGCCGTTGGCGCTGGGGCTCAGCATTCCGGGACGTCACCCTCTTTTAATCACACCCGTGAAGGGATGCTGGCTCCACTCGCTGAGCCCCAGCTCGGCGAGAAGAGCCAGTATTTGAAGGGGACAGAAATCCTGATAGCCATCCTCTTCCAATCGCGCCCCCTTGTTTTTGAATAACGTTCTCCGGGATTGTGAACAGCCTGGTATTGTTCCAAACTTTACGTCATCAAAATGTTTCAAGTTTCACCTTGCGTTTCCATTGAGTTGTGTTGATTTAGAACATGTGAGGAGGTTCACCCAAATACCTTCTCTACGTTCATTGAAACTCAAAACTGGAAAGTTCATTCATGTCTGAAATCGAACTGATGGCCCTGGTGGCGTCGGTAACGCTGCCACTATGGAACATCCCGCTAATGGTGAAAATCATTAAGCGGAAATCTTCAGAAGACATCAGCCTTTGGTGGGCTCTGGGAGTCTGGATTTGTATCCTCTTTATGGCTCCTGCAGGGTTTTCATCCAAAGACATTGTCTGGCGTTCCTTCAATATCGTAAACTCCATTCTGTTTACCGGGGTGGTGATTGTGGCGTTGAAGTATCGCAGGACACGAAAAGAGGCTCGTGATAACCATTAGCCTTATTTATTGAAATAGAAAACGATCACGCCCCTGTCACAGAATTTTCACTGTGGCAGGGGCTTTTGGTTAAAATATTGGCTCGACAATCAAACAAACTTTTTATTGGAGTTTTCTATGAATGAAAAATCTGTTGTTGAACTCGTGCCTGAACTGAACTCTATATTAGATCGACTCACCGTTGATCAACTTAAAAAGCTTCTCAAGTTCATCAATGGAGTCCCTAAAAATTTGACCAAAAAGCGTGAGTTTATCAAATTTTTAGAAAAATATCTTCTGAGCTATAATGTTGAACATCATTTGGAAGATCTAAAAGATTTGGATCGAATGGCCTTGGCCGAAACGCTTCACACCTATGGTGGAATTTTCGATAGCGATGCTTTTTCTGCCAAATACGGTTCTGCGCCTGATGGAGTCATCGGCGGTTTTGATAGCTGGGGTGGTTCAGGTGTTCAACCGATTAATCTCTTTCTTTTACCATGGGTGTCCGCTGATTACTACGAGTACCGCCTAATGTATGTAATTCCAACCGACTTGGCTGGAATACTCATGCAACTTGTTGAACCTCCAGTGAGCAACGAATTGCCTGCGTCATTTGAATTCCCGGATATTGATTTGGTGAGGCAACGCACCTTCTGGAAATACAATCAAGAGGCACGATGTTCAGAAGTAGAAGAAATGGACGTCTACATTAAGGAGTACTCAGCGGAAGAAATAGCGATTCAGGATGTGTTGGTGGTTCTTAGACTGGTAGAGCTGGGAAAGGTTTCATTGAAGAACGCCTCATTGTTACCGACAAGCAAAACGATTAACACTCTGAAAGAATTCTTGACCCAAGGTGATTTCTTCAATCCTGAAACTGACGATACCAACGATACTAAATATTGCTGCCCAGGGGACATCAAATCTTTTTCCTGGCCAATCATGATATATGCGGCGGGCCTGGCAGAGTTCGATTCTAATGGATCGCTCAAACTGACGCCTGCGGGAGTGGAAGCAATGATTCAACCACCCCACGAAACGCTCAAGCAAATTTGGAATGGTTGGGTTGAAAATGTGGATTATGAGGAATTTAATCGAATCGATCACATTAAGGGGCAGAAAGGGAAAGGAAGCAGAGGGTTTACTCTCGCGAGAGACCGTCGAAAGATTATCGTAGAGGCTCTCAGGAATTGTCCGTGTGTCAAATGGGTTGAGTTTGATGAATTCTCAAAGTTTATGCGTATTGAGAATTACAGGTTTCAGGTTCACCGCAACCTGTGGGATTTATATTTCTATGAAAAACGTCACGGATCTCTTGGCTACGATGGGTTCGGTGGATGGAATGTGGTTGAGGAGCGATACTTAATGTGTTTGCTCTTTGAGTATGCAGCTCCTCTGGGAATCATTGATCTGATCTACGAACACCCTCACCAGGCTCGGGAAGACTATGCAGACATCTGGGGGACTGAAGACTTTCCCTTCTTAAGCAGGTATGACGGTATCTGTTACTTCAGGGTAACACCTTTGGG
>JAUIHU010000513.1 GCA_030432175.1 Verrucomicrobiia bacterium
TTAAAACAGAAGAACTTGCCAAGGCTGTTTGTCCTGCAATGCCGCTGACAGCTGCATCTTCACCATCAAAAGTAATATTGCTTTGCGGATACCAGTCGCCAGCTCCAAAGTCATCCCAGGTAACACTATATGTATCCCAAACAATATCAGAAGAGTCTAATGACTGTGCTAAAGTCATTCCCTCGACTGGTTCTGGAAAATCAAGCCTCTCAATAGACATGTTACCTACCAGTAAGATATTCGTTTGAACTTCAAATGTTTGTGGCGTTGAAAACTGGATACGAAAATTATGCGCTCCGGGTGGAATGAAGACTGTTAGCTCCTGCCAATAGTACTCCAATTGCCAAAGTGGTAAAGGAACAAAGTCTTCGTCCAATAACATTAAAAATTCGTGCTGTGAATAATCTAGAAAAGGTAACCCAAGTCGACAATCAAAACGCAAGAATGCTGGCCCAGATAATTCAGCCTCCACCCATGAGGAGCTTCCTGGATCAACAAATACAACAGGAGTCTGAGCAACGGGCTCATCGTTTGGACCACTAAATATTGGGCTAGGTTCCCATGGAAAATCTTCGCTGGTAACCCATTCCACCCCCTCAAGTCCAAAAACCTCATTCAGCTCAGGGTTGGTAATTGCTTCCTCGGCGCCAGAAGCTAAATCTTGAGCGAAGTTATTTGCTTTATTGAGGATCAACACACATAAAAATAGTAACAAAATAAATTTATTCATAATAAACATGTAAATTTTTTAGAAAATTTATTTTTAGTATCAGGTTTCAAATGATGAGAGTAGATATTCATTATTAGTTTTCCCCAGCATTTAACTGATAGAATACGGTGTCACTTTCAACAGATGGGATGCGGATCAAAATATCTCCAATATCAATTTGTGCAGACCCTTCGGGTAATTGAAGCCGCACCCATTCTTCAAGATCTCCGGATTCATGGATTCCAAAACGGATCAAAAAGTCTCCGTTCTCATCACGCTGTAGAACTGGAGAGCCCAAGGCAAGATTTCGTGTCCGGTCCGCAAAGAAACGAATTAACAATGTATCATCCACGGTGGGATCGATCGGAGATCCAGCTTCAACGCCATCAGGGATGCCGTCACCGTCCGTGTCGGATCTGTTAGGATCGGTGCCAGTGTCCTCCAATGAGACAAAGACTCCAGTATTGGTTTCGACCTCATCCAGGAGTCCATCTCCATCTGAATCCACCGGCTCGTAATTGATCACTTCCAGAATCTGAAACTCAATTTCCACGGGTTCGGTTTGAATCTTTTCAACCAGCACAAGATTGGCTCTGAACTTGAATGTTCGATTCAGCAGTTCGGTTTCTCCGATAAGGTTAGCGCCGATAACTTGAGTCAGCGTTTCGGCTGGGGGATCCACCAATTCAGTCCCGTTATCCAGGATGGTATCGCCTTCCATCAAAGACCAATTTACGCTTGTCACCGGAAAGTCAGGGGATCGAAAGAATCCCTGTTTTTGGGTCGAACTCCACTGACCCAAATCGTCCATGACGCGGAATCCCATCAGATGATGACCTCGTTGAGTTTCAATAAGTTTCAGCAAATCATCAGGTGAAATGGATAAACTGCTGCCGTTCAGAAGCATTGGAATGCCATTCCCGATTCCAGGATCATCATTCACGAAAAATTCACCGGCAGTGATTTCAGTTGCAGGTGTCCGTACTTTCATATGCGTGACGAAGAATGGGTGTCGATAAATCAAGCTCCACTCTCCCCTGAGATTCAATGCCCTAACGCTGAGCAAGTGAGATCCAAAAGGAAGGATCCCGACCTCGGGTTGAAAAGTCGTAAGAACAGAGCCGTTTGGATCGGTTTCAAAAGGAATTTCAGTTCCCTCCCCAAAGCCGGGGTCTGCGTCTATGAAGTACTCCAATCTTTCGATTGCTCCTTCTGGATCGTTTATTGACGGTAAATTAATTGGAGGAATCTCGGCCATCGCGGTAAAAGCGATAAAGCATGAAGCAAACAAATAATTATGATACATAAGACAATATTAGTTATTAGGCTTTGCTTCGAGAGTTACTTCCAATGTCTCTCCTACGCCGATAATTGTTGGAGCTACTAATCGGGAAATATATGGAAGCGGAGGGCGTTGATCCAGATTCCAGGGATGAGGTCCGCCAAAAGGACCAATGTCGGATCCGTTGGTTCCAGCTCCCAAGGCTGGACTGTTCTCGACTGGCATTGCGATTCTTCCATAATCATCTTCCATTGTGACAGCGTCAGTAATAGATCCTACTGTGACCAATCCTTCATGGGAGATGTTAAAACCTTCTAAACCCAAATTATTTTCAATTTGCCAAAAGTCTTCTATGGGAGTGTTGTCCCAGATAGAAAAAAAATCAGCGAAACCTTCACCAGCAATAATGTTGTTCCTGAGAACTCCGGTCCAACCCCGCGAGATAAATCGAATATAAGTATTATCCCCACCACTTTTTTTATAGAAAAAGTTATGAGCGATGGTTCCGCTACCGGTTTCAAAACTGTGCTCACCTGCCAATATTATATTATTCAATAAATAAAAATTATTTATACTATGACTATAATCTTTATCGCCAATAGACAACCCGGATTCGATGTAGTTATTTACGAAGAAAACATTGGAAGCGGATACACTTACATTGAACTCGTTGGCAATCCGAATTCTAGAATTCGGTCTGAAGTGATTTCGATAAAAGCCAACACCCTGGACTACCCCTCTTAGTCTGAGAGTATCACGAAAAGTCACTCCCATGATCATGACATCGCTAGCAGAAATAGTGATTTCTCCAAGCATAGCAAATGTTCCCGTTCCGAACCCTGGACCAATGATTGTTAAAGATTTCTCAATAGCATCGACGTTATAGACTTGAGAAGACGGCGCCAAATGAATGGTATCTCCAGACTCTGCCGCATCGTGAGCTTCCTGCAAAGACGTAAAGTCCGGCTGGTTTCCGGCATTATTGTCGACTGTCAGAATGGCAGCCTCGTTGATCGAAAAACTCGATATGAACAGAATGAGAGTCAGTGACGAAACAGGAATTTTCATAATGGATAGATTAGTTTGTCGCTTGTTATCAGTTGATATTAATTAGCAATGAGACAGGATTAGCTCCTGTAATGAGATTTCCGGGTTGTGCCGAATCCGCGAATGCGTGTCCGTGCACTGATTTCTCAAAGAGAACCGGAAAAATCAGCTTTCTCGATTCCCTTACGAACCTTTTCTGGAAATCTTGGAGGAGATTGGTAGTTTCTTCGAAAATAATTTCCGATGACAGAAAGCAGGCCCAACCGATCCTTCGTCACAACACACTGGGAAGTCGTTTCACGCGTCAGTTCCTTGGATGAACTGGAGCGCTCTCAAGCTTGGGACACCCTTGTGAAGCATTACTTTCCCGCCTTGGTGGAATACACGAAGCGAGATTTCAGCGTTTCTGAAGAAAAGGCGGCAGATTGGGTGCAAGGCTTTATTCTGGATAAGATTTTATTGAATGAACCGGAAGAAATATCTGACACCCAATTTTCCGGTGAGTTGTTAATTTCACTGCCGCCAAACAGTTATCAAATGCCCCCAAAAACCCCCTGCTTTGAATAGCAGAGAGTTTTTTGAGTCCCCTAACATTAAACTTACTCCTTGATTGACACTTTGAAGAACATCATTTCTTCAACAAAGTCGATGTCATAACCTTCGCTCAGTACTTCGGAAGCAATGTTGGATTGAATCAGTTCGCAAGGATCATGGATTGATTCCACCCCCTCAAATCCAATAATTTTTTGTTAGTTTTGATTTCAAATGATGAGTGGAGAAAGTCATAATTAGTTTTCCCCAGCGTTTATCTGATAGAATACGGTGTCACTTTCAACAGATGGGATGCGGATCAAAATATCTCCAATATCAACTTGTGCCGAACCTTCGGGTAATTGAAGCCGCACCCATTCTTCAAGATCTCCGGATTCCTGGATTCCAAAACGGATCAAAAAGTCTCCGTTCTCATCACGC
>JAUIHU010000514.1 GCA_030432175.1 Verrucomicrobiia bacterium
GTGTTGATCCCAACCATGACCTCATCCGGCCAGTTGTTGAAATCACGTTGTCCGATCATCGCCCAGGCGTCGGTTTCAGATTTTCTCCAATAGCAGGAAATCGTCTGGCCGGTCCGGGTCAGACGCAGTTGAATCGGAGGATTCGGATCCACGGAAACCGTCTGTCCGAATTCGAGGTCACCGGAACCGGCTTCGTTCATGTTGATCTCGATCCGGTTGCCTGGTGGAACAAAGTTCAGCGAGACGTTGTCGGATCCTTTTTCCAGACTTGGACGAGCCATCAGCGCCAGTTTCGGACTGCCTCCAGCTTGAGTCGTGGAATAATCCGCTACCTCAACACTCACATCGAAGTCGCCTTGTTTTGGTTTGTAGGTGAAGTGAATCTGATCATCATTTGACCACGACCCCTTACCGCCAGCCGTCACAAACAAATCACCCGGAGTGAATCCGAACTCAGTTGATCCGGGCTGCAGTGGATTATCGATGTCGATCGCTTTATACCCGTTGGAAGCGCCGCTCAGGGTGAATCCAGTATAAGTCGCCGAAACAGAAGCGCCTGCGGCATCGGTGTCCGCGTTGGAATTGAATCCAACGTAAATCGTCTCCGGGAAATTCGCGAACTCGCGGGATCCCAGCTCAGCCCATTCTGATCCACTGGCTGGTTTGAAGTAACAAGTCATCATCTGACCTTCACGCTTCAAACGCAGTTCGTTTGGCACGCTGGTATCAGCGCTGACCGTCTGGCCGAATTCCAGATCACCGGATCCGCTTTCGTTCATGTTGATCTCCACACGTTCACCACCGGGAACCAGGTTGAGAGAAACATTATCCGCTCCCTGATCCAGACTGGAACGCGCCATCAAAGCGAGCTTCGGACTGCCACCCGCATTGTTGCGAACGATGTCCGAGATTTGGACATTCACATCAAAGTCACCGGTCACTTCAGCATAGGAATAGTGGAATTGGTCATCATTCGACCAGGTGCCTTTCCCGCCTGCTGTGACTTCCAGATACCCTGGTCCACCGGCAAATGTGGAGCCTGCCTGAGCCGGTCCGCCAATATCAGTTGCTGCCATGTCCAACACGGCGCCAAACATCAATGCCGGTTCTTCCATTGTTACACCCGCAGTGTCTTTGACTCCGTCCACGTAAACAGTGAAGAGATCCGGCAGTGTAATTGCCTGACCCAATGTCAGCTCAACCCCTTGTCCATTCGGACGCACTTCAGCGGCTGAGACAAAGGTTTCAACGCCTTCACCGTAGATGCCGTAATTGTCCGGATTGGAAGCGGTGGCGGGATCCAGTTGGCGATCGAAGCGGATGCCCACTTTGCCGGGAGTGATTTGCGCAGCGGAAACTACATTCGGACCAGCAGGTCCAACTTTTTCGATCACAGTCAAAGTTGCCTTATCAGAAGTCGCGACAACCCCGGAAACGTTGTTCACTTCCACATGAAACTCTGATCCGTTTTCAGAAAATGGAACGGATTTCAGTGTGAGAGTATTTTCTGATGCGCCTTCGATGGCGGTGTCGTTGCGGTACCATTGATAGGAATAAGGAGGCGTTCCGCTGACATCAACGGACAATTCAACATCCTCAGTTTCCTGAATCGTTGTCGACTCCGGACCAGAAACGATTTCCAAAGGACCACTTGGGGTCATGGAGGAAAGGTTTGCGAAAGAAAGGATCTCGGGATCAATCCATTCTTCGTTTTGCCATTGAACCGACAAGTGCAAGTTGTTCCAGGTATTTTGAACCACCGCCTCGATGTAGTAAGTTTCACCGGCTTCCAGGAAAACAGGTATTTGAGATTCCGTATAATTGGTTCTTGGAACATCTGTACCGCCGCGTTGAATCACTTCCAGTTTGTTGGCTGGGTCTTCATCGGATGAAAGATAAAGAATGCTGCTACTGCGGCTGGAGCTGGAGAAGAAATAATTTCCTGTTTGCTCAGGATGCAGGAATCCAGCGAACTGAACTGCAGAAAATCCTAAGTTCTCTGCGGTATCCAGGAATCGGAAGTAATCGGTATTATCCGGATTGTCAGGCCATTTTTCATTGGCAAACAATTCATCAAGGCTGTTACCGATACGAAGGAATTCATTCCGTGTGATCACTCCCTGAGCCGTGTTGAGAGGCAGTGAAGCTGAACCCAGAGTGTTGGGATTGTCGGCCAAATCCACAATGCCGGACACGGTCAGCGTGTAGGCTACATTGTAGGACATGGCTGACGTTGTCAGTCGAACAGTGGTTGGGCTGACAACGTCAGCGGACTCCACAGTGATACCACCAGAGATGGAATAATTGGAAGCATCGCCGGCGCTGTCAGCGGAGACAGGTTCGTTGTATCCAACCTCCACACTATCCAACGCTCCAAATGTGCGAGCATAGATCGGTTCTGGAGCAAAGGTGTCAGGAGCGACATTCAATGTCGCCGGAGCGCTGGTAGCGTTTCCTTGAGCATTGGTGATGGTAACCGTGATCGAAGCGCCGTCATCGTCCAATGTCAGACTTTCCAACATCAGGTAAGCCAGATTGGCTCCGTCGATTGGAGTTCCGTTTTTGCTCCACTGGAATGTGGCCGGTTGCGACGCGACCACATCCACAGTGAACATCGCGCTTTGACCAACGAAAGCATCAGCAGTCTCCGGGTCTTTCACAATCAGAGGAGCGGTTGGAGCCAATGCTCCACCAGTGCTTTGTCCGCCACTGATCACTCCGGAATCCGGAAACGGCATCAGACTGCGACCGGGAATGATTTCCTGAACGCCGCTCGGAGTTTGCCAGCCAGCCAGGATGGATGCCCCGCCGGTGTTTTCCTTTTGGAACAGTTCGAAATAGTAAACCGAACCCTGTTCCAGAGTCGCGGTACCGGTACGTTCCTCCAAACGAGCCCCGCTGAACAAAGGCGCGCAGCAGGCGGTTTCCACAGCAATCAGTTGTTTGTTTCCTTCCGTGTGATCGCTGCTCAACCACAACTCCGAACCGTCATCGCTGGAGACGAAGAAAGTGAACTCACCCGATTCCGGCGCCTGAATGTAACCACGGATCCATGTGCCGTAATTATCACCGTCGTTATTGACCCCTTCCAGCTGAGTCAGGGACTCTGCGTATGTGGGGCTGGCAGGGAAAAGTGGATATTCACGGATCGACTCCACCGTCGTGGAATCCTCCGGAATGCCATCATAATAAAGTCGCCAGACAAACCCTCCAGAAGCATTGAGGGCCTGAAGAGCTAACCCGGCTGGTAGAATCCAGCGGAGCGCCTTCTGGCAAAGGACATTTTGATTTTTCTTCATATTGAACAATCAGATTAAGATTGAATGGGTCATTAATGGTTATCCTGGAATCCGGTATAGAAATCGAACTCTAAATTGTGAAATTCGGGTGAATTTTTTGTTTGGATCCAGTCTGTAACTGCAGATTTTTGCGCAATCTCTGCATGTTTCACATATTTGTTAGGTTGTTCGATCCCCTCCTGCCTATTATGCTGCATTCATGCAATCTGTTAGAATAAAACGGCGCTTACTATTGCCTATGTTGGTAGCAATGACCGCTTTCTCGGTTAACGCGCAGGAAACTGAAGTCTCCAAAGGCTACTCGATCCCGCTTCTGGATTTCTCTGCCGATACAGACCGGCAGGTGATCGTTGACCGTGAACCGGGGCAGTATCTGGGGCATCCGACGACGGTGTTGTTGGAGGATGGGAAAACGATGCTTTGCGTTTATCCGAAAGGACATGGTCGGGGCGCTATTGTTTATAAACGCAGTACCGATGGCGGGAAGACCTGGAGTGAGCGGTTGCCGACTCCGGAGAGTTGGGCGACGAGTAAGGAAACCCCGACGATTCATCGGGTGGTGGATTCATTGGGAACCAAGCGTTTGATTATGTGGTCCGGTCTGTATCCGGCTCGTCTGGCAGTCTCAGAGGATGATGGCGCCAGCTGGTCGGAGATTGAACCCGTGGGCGATTGGGGCGGAATCGTTGTTATGGGAACGGTGGTAAAAT
>JAUIHU010000515.1 GCA_030432175.1 Verrucomicrobiia bacterium
CTTGCTGCTGTGCGCGGATTTGCGCTTTCGCAGGAGGACCGCATGCGGGCTTGGGTAATCGAGCGTCTTATGGGTGATTTTGAATTCAGCAAGAAAGCATTGAAAGTCCTGGCAGCAGGGTTGAAGCCGGTGATTTGCATTGGAGAAACGCTGGAAGAACGTGAATCTGGTAAGACTGTGGACGTTGTCTCCACTCAAACTCGCGGATCACTCAGTGGGATTTCAGCGGAGCAAATGGCGAATGTCGTTCTGGCTTACGAACCCGTCTGGGCAATTGGCACCGGGAAAACTGCGACATCCGAACAAGCGCAGGAAACACAAGCGGCTATTCGATCTGTGCTTAAGGAGCTTTATGGCGATGCTGTCGCCGGACAGACAAAGATCCTTTACGGTGGAAGTGTCAAACCTGGCAACGCAGCCGAACTCACTGCTTGCGAAGACATTGATGGAGCATTGGTAGGAGGAGCTTCACTGGATGCCGAGAATTTTTCAGGGATTATCCGGAACTCGATTCACTGATTTTCAGTGGATTTCATCATAAGTTTTCTTGACGAACGCGGGTATTATCGTCGTAATGCCCGTTCGTTTTAATTATTTGAAATCATAACGGCGATTTTTTGGTGTATTCTGTATGATAGTCGGCATATTAACGTTTTTACTGGTAGTCAACTGCCTGTTTTTGATCCTGCTTGTATTAATCCAACTTCCAAAGAAAGAAGCAGGTATGGGGTCCGCTTTTGGCGGAGGAGCAACTGAAGCGTTGTTTGGGGCCGGCAGCGGTAATGTGCTGACGAAGATCACCAAATTCGCTGCAGGGTCTTTTCTTTCTGTGTGCCTGATTCTTTCTGTGGTCATCATTAAGCAAAATGGTGACAGCTCTGAAATCGACGCTGAACTTGAAAAAGCCTCAGCCAGCGCCAAAGCGGAGGCGGCTGAAGAGGCTTTGGAAGCTTCTTCCACAAATTCAGCCTCAACCTCGCCTGAATTCTCAGCGACAGCAGAAGTCTTTGAAGGAACCAATTCCGTTGATGAGGCTGAAGCGAAAAAGTTGATGGATGATTTTCAAGTTGGCACGACTTTAGATGACTTGGTTGACAAGCTTGAAAGCGAAGCAACTGAGGGAGCTGAAGCAGCCGAGGAAGTCATTGATGATGCGGTGGAAGCTGTAGAAGAAGTGGCGCAGCCTGAGGCAGAGCCTGAAACCACCGCGGAACCAGAGCCAGACGAAGAAGCTTCATCGACCGAGGGAACTGGCGAGCCCAAGTCTTAATTTTTTAGAAATTCAAGTGATTTTTAAAACCGTCCTTTCAAGGGCGGTTTTTTTGTCGGACAGGTCGGACCATCTCGGGCTGGCGCCCGCTTCCGCCAGTGTGTATTATCTGAGGATAATGTACTTTCTGAAACGCATACTGGGCCTGGTACCACTGCTTTTACTAATCAGTTTCCTGGCTTTTTGCCTGGTGCGTGTGGCTCCGGGAGGGCCTTTTGATATGGAGCGAGCGCCAGCATCTCCTATCATTGAAGAAAAACTAAAAGAGAAATATCACCTGGATGAGCCGGTTTGGCAGCAGTATTTGCGTTTTCTCGCAGGAGCTGTTCAAGGGGATCTGGGCCCCTCTATGAAGTATCGAAATCATTCGGTGACTGATATCATAGTTCAAGGAGCCCCAATTACACTTTCACTAGGTTTTTCCTCTTTTCTTTTCGCTTTGGGTGTCGGAATTCCAATGGGATTTCTGGGAGCTGTGAATAAAGGCAGGTTTTTGGACCATTTAACTGGTTTTATCGCTTTAACACTGGTTTGTGTTCCATCTTTCGTGATTGGTCCAATACTCATCATGGTTTTTTCAGTGCAACTGGGTTGGACCCCGGTTGGGCTGTGGGAGTCGCCGACGAGTTTGATTCTACCCGTCATGACTCTTGGACTCTTCTTTTCGGGAAAAGTCGCGCGCCTGGTGCGTGAAGGCATGATGGATGCTCTGAATGCTGAGTTCATTCGAACCGCGAGAGCCAAAGGATTGAGTGAGACGAGCGCTGCCCTGAAGCATGGGTTGCGCGTTGCGGTGTTACCAGTTGTCTCCTTTTCAGGTCCTATGTTGGCAGATCTCTTAACAGGCTCATTTGTTGTTGAAAATCTTTTTCAGATCCCTGGAATCGGTGTGTTCATGGTAAACAGCTCCCTAAATCGAGACTTTCCCATGGTAGTCGGTTTGGCTCTTTTGTACGCTACCATTCTGGTTTTTCTCAATCTCTGCGTCGATTTCCTATACACACGTCTTGATCCAAGGGTGAAATTTCAGCGCCAATAAATCGTTCCACTGGATTCTTCATCTTCCTGCATTATATTTACTGACAAGTTTAGCGTAGGAGCCCCAAGTACAGGTAATCAAAATGTTAATCATCACCTTATCTTGGGTAGAATTATTTATTTGCGCATCAGATTTTATTTTGAAAAGGAAACTTAGAAAGGCAGGTCGAATCACTTTAGGGACATTGATTCTGATTATTGGACTCATCATGTTGATTACTCCAGGACCAGCCCTGGTAGTCATTCCTACAGGATTGGCCATTCTGAGTTCTGATTTTGCCTGGGCGCGTCTGGCGTTAATGAAACTGAAGAAAAAGTACAGGTCGGTGAGGCAGAATAAGTCAATTAAGAAAGCCAGTATGGGTTCTTTTTGGGTGTGATTAAAAGAGGGTGGCGTCCCGGAATGCTGAACCCCAGCGCCAACGGCGCGACACATACCAGCCTGGGTCTGGCAGCCCAGGCTGGTATGTGTCAGGCCTTTGGCCTTGGAAAATTTTTACGCCACCCGACTTTAATCGCATCCTCCCTTCACTCAGAATTCGCTAAATTGGAACTTTTGATTCGATGCATTCTCCATTCCTCGGTTTAAAATGTCATTTTCCAGTTTTGGTATAAGGTCAGGTGATGTAGTTTGGAAGCGAATGAGATCGATTGGAGAAATTAAGGATAAAGACCTCGCCAGAAGGTTTGGGGATTTTCTTCTGGTCCAGGGCCTGGAGAATGAGGTGGAAGAGGAATCTGACGGGAGTTGGACGGTATGGGTGATGGATGAAGACCGCCTGGATGAAGCCAATGAGTGGTTGGAAAAATTCAATGCCAATCCGGATGAAGCTGAATTTGTAGAGAAAGCCAGAAAAGCGGAGCAGGTGCGCCAAAAGAAAGAACAGGAACTCCGCGCTTTTCAAAAACGCCAAATGAAAGCTGCCCAGTCCATTCAGGGCGGATTTCTCGGGATGTCTCGCTTTACTTCCGCGATTTTCATCATTTGCGCCGTAACAGCAATCGCTTCCAACCTTGGATCCAATCTCGATTTTTTCCGCGTATTCCTGATTTCTGAAAAGCCTCCTCGTGTGGGGTTGATCGAGATTCAAAGTGGACAGGTCTGGAGATTAATCACGCCAGCATTCCTGCACTTTGGCTTTCTGCACGTATTGTTCAATTTATGGTGGTGGAAAGATCTAGGAACGATCGTCGAACGTCGCCACAACTCCATCTACCTGGCCATCATGTTCTTCGTGATTGCTGTGACTTCGAATACGGCGCAGTATTTTGTGGGTGGTCCTTATTTCGGCGGAATGTCGGGTGTGGTTTATGGAATGCTCGGCTATCTTTGGTTTCGTGGCAAATTTGATCCGAATTTCGGTTTGGAACTGAACCCGTTCGTGATTCAGATGATGATGTTCTGGTTCATTCTGTGCTTTACGGGAGTCTTTGGAAACATCGCCAACGGCGCTCATGCAGTGGGTCTCGGTGTTGGAGCCGCTTGGGGTTATGGCGCTGCTGTGATCAGCAGGAGAAGTTGATCGTAATTTCCCAGGGCTTAGCGCCCAGGGTTATGATGATTTTCCCTTTAGCGCAGGCAGTTTGGCGCCCAACGGGGCAAATCTCCATAGCCCTGAGCAACGCTCTGGGACCATTAAAAAAAGGCGACCCAAATCATGATTTGGGTCAGCCTCTTTTGCTAGTCGTTGGTTGAGGTTG
>JAUIHU010000516.1 GCA_030432175.1 Verrucomicrobiia bacterium
AGTCACTAACCCGGCTGGCTTATTCACCACAAGAAGGGATTCATCTTCATGCAGTATGCTCAAAGGTATATCCTCTGGTTGCGCTTTAGCAGGCTTGGGTTCGGGCCAATGCACATCGATTATATCCCCTTTCTTTAATCGATAATTGGGTTTGGTCCCTTTGCTATTAACTATAATTTCCTGTTGCCGAATCAGCCGTTGGACGATGCCTCTCGAAGCGACCGGAAATGCCAGCATGAGATAGGTGTCGAGTCGCAGATCTGAATAATCCCGCACCGCTTGAATGCGCTGTTTTCTTTGGTCTATGGTCTGGATTTCTTCTTCAATCATTCCAAATTATTCAATCAATCTGCCAGGCACGAAGGTTCAAGATCCGGAAGCGCTACTTTTCTGCTCTCGTGGGCCAGGTCGAAAATAGAGTGTTATTGCTAGAGCCAATCCAGCCACCATTAAAGCTACGCTCATGATTACGCCGGGAGACCAGCCTGATCCGGAATGTGCTGGGGAATCACCCCGGAAACTTTCGGCGATGGATCTGGTGACGCTGTAAATCATCAAGTAAGAAGCCAGGGTCCAGCCATCTTTTCTCTGTTTTCTGTAGATCCATGCCAGAGCGAGATACAGTCCGAGATTTAGCAAAGAAGAATAGATCTGAGCAGGATGGACCGATTCTCCGTGAGTGGCATGATCTTCAGGAAAGTGCACAGCCCATGGAACATCCGCAGGTCGACCGTAACAGCATCCGGTCATAAAGCACCCCAACCGACCAAAAAAATGTCCCAGCGCTATACTGGGAGTCATGATATCGGCCAACCTGAGAAAGGATGCGCTGGTTCTTCGGCCGTAAATTGAACCACCTACGAGCGCTCCGATCAGCCCACCATGAAAAACCAGCCCGCCGTCTCGAATCTTGAAGATGTCTATGAGAGGCTTACCACTGAATTGATCATCCCAGAACGTCAACACATACCAGATACGGGCTCCCAGCAACGCTCCAATCACAAGCCAGGGTCCCAGATTCAGGACGGTATCTGGGTTTACTTGACGAATTAAACCACGACGAGCAGCGGTCCAGAATCCCAAAAGAAATCCGGTAGCCATGAAGATACCGTACCAGTAAATTGGAATGTCACCGAGATGGATAGCAACTGGATGCATGTGGACGGAGCATAGAGATTCGTAGAGTGATTCGCAAGGGAGCAGAATAGGTGGAGATTATTGATCTTCAGAAGCCGGCTTCTGTTGCTGGTTTTTGCGTGGACCACGTCTTCTTCTGGGACGGTTCCGACGTCCTTGTCCTTTCTGGTTTCTTGGAGGACGATCTTCGTGATTTGAAAATGGTTCGGTTTCATACGGGTTACCGATTCCAGACTTCTGTTTTCGTTTAAAAGGTCTACTGTCTCCTGCCGCTGGTACGCCAAGCACATCACGCAGCAAGTAATTGGCGACTGGAACTCCCAGAATCATACCCCAAACTCCAGCCAGTTGATTCCCGATATACATTATGAAAATCACTGCAACCAAATTGAGTTTGAACTGGCGAACAAAGACCATCGGAGCAATGACGTAACCAATGATCGCGTGAATTACCGCAAGTCCAACAATCGCCCAGATGGCCACCTCGGGACCACGCGCATTTAATGCTACAAGGGCGACAGCGCCTACTTCAAAAACCACGCCCACAACAGGGACAAGACTTGTCACAAATGTTACCACCGCCAAAAAGGCGACTGATGGGATACCTAGAAGGAAGCACAAGGGGACCACCATCAAAGTTGTAAAGAAGGAAATAACGACAATGGCCTGGAAACCATAACCGACTGAAGATGCGAATCTGACCACAGGTTCTGCTGCAGTCTGATAAAAATCACGGAGTTTAGAAACTGCGAGCCCACGCACTTCTTGCGATAACCGCGCATAATCATAAGCTATCAGAAAACTAAACAAAATCGCCAACAGCAACTTGCCACATAACTTCAGAATAACCAATCCCACACCAGGCATGCGACTTTCCAATTCCTGGCTGTACTGATTGATCATTTCATCTACTTCTCGCTCTGCAACATACTGCCGCTGAACAACCAATTCGGGAAACAGGTCTTCAAAAAGCAAGCGATTATTCTTCTGGATCTGCCTTGTTGACATGTTAAGCGGATTCATCTTGGACCACTCATCATAGGTCACCTGGCGCAACTGAGTTCCTTCAAAGGGACCTGAGGTGAGTTCCATCATGGTTTCTTTAGCTCCGTTTTCTGAGGAGGCAGTTCCGGCTTCTGAATCATTTGTTGAGAAGGAACTTGCGGACTGGGCAGGTCTTTTGACGGCTCGCACCTGATCTCTTAACTGGTCGGGGTTTAAAATGCCCGGCGCTCGTATGAAATACTCATTCAGGGCTTCTATCAGCGAGCGCCGTTCAGAACGGGTTTCCCAGAAATTCAGCTCGGGAGCATTGTTATTGTTAGTTGGTGAGTTTGAATCGGCTTCTGTAGCTATAGAATCTGCAATCTGTGATTCCATATCACTCAACTGACTCCGAACATCCTCCGGCAGATTGACAGAAACTGCTTTCCCCTTACTGGAAACTGCTAACTCACGAACAAATGCATCCCAATCCAAAATATCTTCCTCTGTTAGCTGAGGGGATTCGACATCAAACCCAAACAGAACAGCCAGGTTAGGATATTTCTTGGCGTAATTATAACGGAAATCATTGAGGTTCTGCTTGATGCTGGGTAATCGAGCCTGAAGACTCTCCGCCTGACTCATGGCGCTGGTCAGAATCAGGTAATAGACCCCGATAAAGCTGAGGAAAAACCCCAGGTGAACCAGCCCAACTGCCAGGCTTCTTCCCATTTTCAGTCGCCTTTCCAGATATTGGGTTGCGGCAAATGAGAAAAATCCAATGATGAAAGTAAGGAATATCAGCGTAAAAAATGCTCTCAACAGGTATATCAGTCCAAACAAAACCAACCAAATGATGATTTTGCGGTTGACTTTATAAAACCTGTCGAAACTGAATTCCATAGCTGGAGAGTATTTTTTCTGTCTGAATTACGTGCAATAGCTCAGACTTAGAAACGGTTTTTGCGTTCGATCTTTTTCACCATGTTGTTGACTCCTCGCACAATTTTCTCCGCTTCTTCACGAGAATCAACATCCGGGGTAAAAATAAAGGATCCATTATTAATCGGTTGAGTGATCTTTGGCGCCGCAAGCCAGCGTTGCTCATTGTCGCTGTTGATCATTTGAACCGCCACTCTGCGCTGACGATTGGTCCCGGTGATGTTCTGCATGCGGAAGGATCCTGAGTTATTCAGGGTTACCTGGATGGCAAAACCACCCAAGGTGTCGATTAAAGCAGCTGATGCTATGTGGCTTGGGTCAACAAATGGCGTAACTTCCACATTGACCGGTATGGGGTTCGAGCGCAGCACCTGAATCGTGTAGTTTCGATTGCTCCCATCACGCGGTGTCTCGAGGTGAAAGCTTAAGGAAACCTGAAATTTATCCTTCTTGCGCTCTTCGCTCGTTTTACATCCTGTGATGCCGGTTAACATTGCTAAAAACATCACGACGCTCAAAATCAGATTGAACCGGTTCCAATTAGCTCCCATAATCAGTTTGTTCATTGTCAAATCAACCAACTATTAAATTGTTATGGGAAAACAGTACAACAAAATTGAAAAAAGACGGAGACGAATCGCATACCTGAAACGCAAGCAAAAGGCAGCCAAGGAATCCAAAGCTTCCTAATCTCGCAGATTCACTCCTCTGACTCGGATCAGCTGGCAGATTTTGTTCTGCCTGATCACAATCACCGGTTCAGCTCCTTGCTGGCCGGTTTTTTTATTTATTTTACAAAATAGAGTGAAATACTTATGTAAACGAATCTTCATTGAGTAAAGAACCTATTTTTTTTGATACCATGGGACAAATCTACAACAACATCATCGAAACCATTGGAAAAACTCCACTGGTGCGCCTGAACCGAGTTGCGGCCGGAG
>JAUIHU010000517.1 GCA_030432175.1 Verrucomicrobiia bacterium
TTTTGGGATTAAAGGGAGTTTTATCTAAAGTTTAGGGAGAGCAAGCATGCGCAATTTACGCCTAATTTACTCAGACTTTTCCAGTAAATTATCTGACTATCACTATTTACTAAGAAGTTTGTGGGTTGGATTGTTTGGAGCAGTACTAATCATTTTTAATGCCTATGAATCGGGTTCAGGTTTTAGCCAGCCTTTATCATTTGAAGGTTATGTTATCTACGCCACAATCACCCTCTTCTTCTTTTTCAACTACCTATCATTAAGAAACCGCAAAATGCAGAAAATACTCCTCTATCTAAGTATCATGAGTTTAATTTATAATTGCAGACTGGCATTGGTCGCTTTTAAAAACTATGAACATGATTTTATTTCAGCATTACTACTAATATTTTACTCAGCAATCATGCTTATCATTTTATTGATGCAGAAATTTTTAAATAAAAAAATAACCTCTTAATCACAAAGAACCAAATCTTTGCCCGCATTTTGCGCTCGCCTAATAAGCGAACCGCAGTCTGGCGATGCCATTTATTGGGATGCCCCAGTAGTCGCAGGAGTTGGTTGTCGGATTTTTCTTCAAGATTGAGGTCGGTGAGCAGGGTGGCGTCTTTTCCTGCAATTCTGTAAATACGTCCAGTCGTGCGATCAATCTGGTTCTGGTAATGTTGTCCGTGAGCGATGTAATACTCGTACATGTCGGAGACAACGATGGAACCGTCAGGGGCGTTGGCGATGTGGATTGGGCGAAACGCCGGATCTGTGCTTTTAACTACCACGCCCTGATCGAGTGTGGAAAATGTTGAACCGAGATTCAATCGTTCAGCTGCGATGACTTCGTTGTGCAGCGGGTCAATCGCAAAGAGGTGTCCCTGATATTGATCCGGCAGCGCAGTCCCTTCCACAAAGGCGCCGATGTGTGAGAAGCGGACAATGCGGTCCGAAGTGGACATCATCGGCAGTTCACCGAAAGCATAAGGATTGCGTGGTGGTCCGAACTTTCCGGGATTCACTCCCTGCATCTGGTAAAACCCACCCTGCACAAAATGCCAACCTCGTGTGTTCCCTCCATTGTGTCCGGAGAACAAACGTCCGCCCGCATCAAACTCAAGTCCGTAAGTATTTCCGCCGCCTTCTGCGAAGATTTCAAATGCTTTGGTTTCCGGATGGTAACGCCACACCATGCACCCTTCAAAGTAAACGCCTTCCGCATCCGACGCATCCACTCCGGGACGTGTCACTCGACAGGAACAAGTGCTGCCTTGCCCACCGTATAACCAGCCATCCGGACCCCAGGTCAGTCCGTTTGAAATGGAATGCGTGTCCTCAAAACCAAACCCGGTCAACTTCACTTCCGGCAGTCCGTCCGGGATGTCGTCTCCGTTGGCGTCCGGGTAAAATATCAGATGCGGCGTGTGCATGATCCAGACCCCGCCATAACCTCGGATAGCTGAGTTTGCCATGTTTAATCCATCGACAAATGTCTTATGTAAATCATAAACCCCGTCCCTGTCCGTGTCCTCATGCACGGTGATTCGGTCGGCTCCAGGAGTGTGATTCGGAGGCGCAGCCGGAATGGTATCGTAGTGGGCTCGGTAATACTTGTCTCGGCTCAGCATCTCCAGTCCGGCAGGGAAAGGGTACTGTCGGGACTGAGCTACCCAAAGGCGACCGCGTTCATCGAAAGTGAAGTGGAATGGTTGCGTGACAGTTGGTTCGTGGAGCAACAAATCAGTTCTCAGGTCCGGAGCGGAAACCATTTTTGATGCGGACTCGTCAGGCGGAAGGCTGGGACCTGGGACGGCTTCAGTACGAGCCAGAGTTCGCTGAGATTCGCGGAATTGATCAAACGTAGCGCGTGCAGGTTTTTCTTCAACCGCCCCTTCTGGTGTATAAGAGCCATTGGAAAGAAACTCCCACTCGCCCTCAAAAACACATTCCAGAAAGTAATCCATAATAAACGGAGCTTCGCCCCCAAAACCGCCATCCTTCCAAGGCCCAGACAACCGAATGGCGATTTCATTCCACTGATCCGGCTTCAACGTTCCCACCGGGACCTTATGCCGAAAGGTGGATATTGTATTAGCGGAGGGTTCAGAGTTGGGATCATAGCTACCCTCTCCGATTTTCATTCCGTTCACCCAAAGCTCATGATCCCCGACCAGCTCTGACAAATGGATCCCGATGGATTCTTCAAAAAGATTTCTTTCATGTGGAGTAAAATAATTCTTCGGAGGTTTGACCCAACAACGATACCAACCATCGACTTTGGTGGGCGCGGGATCCGTATTTTCGAAAGCATAAGTCCAGGAGCCTGGAACATTTAAAGACCGCCACTCTTCTGAAAAGCAAAAGCAAGCGCTCAAGATCAGAACGCAAAGTAATCTGAGGAAAGACATGATTTATTCTTATCATTCTGTGGGGGTCAGTCAAAGAATTTTGACAAAGTGGATGGGTTCACGCGAAGACGCGAAGACGCAAAGTGTTGCTTTGATCTTCTCTTCCAAAATTGTCGCGTTGCAGAAAGATGCGAGGTGAGTACTTGGGATAATTGCAATTATAACAATTATCTTAGCGCCTTAGCGTCTTCGCGTGCCCATTCAAGAATGTCAAAATTCTTTGACTGCCCCCCTTCGGAAGAACTTGACCTGGAGCGCCATTCGTGGAAACTGATTACATGAATCCAAAACGTTTTTTAATCGGGGCCTGCTGTTCCTTGCTGGCTTTCGGCTCTCTGGCTGAAGATGTGGTTCGCACAGAGATCCGGGAAGAGAACGGGAACAAAGTCCAGTACATGTTTATTAACGGGATCAAGGTGCATGAGACAGATCCTAACAAGCAACCTCCACCACCTGTGGTGACTCCGAAACCTTACGATGCAGAAGCGGCAAAAGCTCCGGCTGATGCGATTGTGCTTTTTGATGGCACAGAGGAGACCTTGAATAACTGGACAACAACCGATGGGAAGCCAACCACCTGGAAATTTGTGGATGGAGCATTGGAGTCCGGGAGAGGTTATATTCAGAGCAAGCAGGAGTTTGGCAGTTGTCGGTTGCATATTGAGTTTGCCACTCCTAAAGAAGTGAAAGGGAATGGGCAAGGACGTGGTAACAGTGGTGTATTCCTGATGGGAGAATATGAAATTCAGGTGCTCGACAGTTACAACAATTCCACTTACCCCGATGGACAGTGCGGCGCTTTGTATGGTCGAGCTAAACCACTGGTAAACGCCAGTCGTCCTCCAGGTGAATGGCAAACTTACGACATTACTTTTCACCGTCCGATTTTTGATGAAGACGGAAATGTCACTCGCAAAGCCAAGTTCCGCGTTTACCATAATGGCGTTTTGATTCATGACGACGTGGAACTGACCGGCGGAACTCAATGGCGAGGACCTCACGCCGTTTCTGAATACAGAGATGTCGGCGAAAAAGGGCCGATCCAGATGCAGGACCATGGAAATCCAGTTCGTTTCCGTAACGTTTGGGTGAAAACAATCTGTGACTGAAATTTGGCAGATTAAATATTATTTTATTTTCACAGGGGACGCTTTTTAATCGAGGTGTCCCTTCTTTTGTTATCATCACTGAAATTTGCGAAATATGTTTACCAAATTAAAATCAGTCTCCTTTTCCTGGCTAATTATTGGGCTAGTCTTGCTGACCATGAACGCAGGAGCAAAACCATTGAAGGTTTTTGTATTGTGCGGTCAGTCCAACATGCAGGGGCATGCGCAGACTCGGACATTGGAGCATTTGGGAATGGACCCTGTAACGGAGCCAATGCTGGATAAGCTGGTCGATGAAGATGGGTCTTTTAACGTATCGGATGATGTCTGGATCACTTACTTGTCTGCAGGAGGAGAAAAGTCAGGGCGTCTGACGGCCGGGTTTGGAGCTAACGATGACAAGATGGGGCCTGAGTGGACTTTTGGAGTTTATCTGCAAGCGGAATTGGAGGAACCGATATTATTGATTAAGACTGCCTGGGGTGGAAAGAGTTTGAAC
>JAUIHU010000518.1 GCA_030432175.1 Verrucomicrobiia bacterium
AAAATCCATCAGCTCTTTGGGCGGTTTGTATCCTTCTGTTTGATCTAAAAACCAGTAGCCGGTTGCTTGAACCCTTTCCGGCCAGTCATTTGCTCGTGGAGAGACGTTGTCACTGTAGCCCATGAGGTAGGGATCATCTCCGGTAAATGGGCGATCCTGAGAAGGACGGTAGGGAGCCAGGCCAGCGTCCTTTCTGTATTTCTGAATCGCCGCTTTGCATGATTGCCATAATCCCCATTCAGATCCGTAATGCGAAATTCGATTCAGCCATCCAAACTGGATTGGCGACGGAGGACTTAACACCGTCGGAAATTCGGATGTGGGATAGTGAGGGACATAAAAAACTGGCAACGCTGGTATGGAATACTTTTCTGCTACATGCTTTGCAGTCAATCCAAGCGGTGTATATAAAATCAAATCGCTCTCCGCCGCGCATTGCATTGATTTATCCCAGAGGTCTTCCAGAAAATCATTCAAAAGCAACCGCAGTCCTTTCATGAAACGTATCGGGTTGGCTCCGGCTTCCAGCCAATCCAGTCCAGCGGGTGAATTCAGCCAGGACTTGATATCCCCTTTAAAACCCAAAAACTCAAGACCGTGTTCTGTAACCCACGATTCATACATCTGAAAGGCCAAAATTGTTACATGGTGCCCGGCATTTTTAAATCCCAGTCCCAGCGCCAGATAAGGTTGAAGATCGCCGCGCGATCCAACGGCAATGATTGAAATATTCATGACAATTCCTCCCAAAGGATTTTATTCGAAGCTCTGAACCGATGGAATTGTTTCTATCTATTCAGATCGGCCGAAAAAATCAATGCTTGAATTGTAAAAAAATTGTTACCAGCACGAATGCAATAGGGGTTTGATTTTTTGCCTCATATAGTTTCTATATGGACAAAGTCCCTTTCGAAAACTATGAAAATACCTTTCTCAAATGACTTCAAAAGCACAATTGGCGCTGCGTTCGGATTGATAACTATCCTTGTTCCAACTTTTGCCATTGAGCTCCACCAATCCGATTCGTTCGATTCGGATGTCGCCGGATGGAAGATCGGCGCCACTCAGGGAGGTCCGGCAATTGTGGAGTCTGGTAGACCCAACGGAGCCGACGATTCTTTTCTGCAAATGACATCTACCGGCGGATCCGGGATCGCCAGCAGACTGGTGTTCTTTAATGAGGACCAATGGACGGGTGATTATCTGGGCGCGGGAGTTGAAGCGATTTCAGTTGATTTGAATAATCTGGGCTCCACTGCTCTGGAGGTTCGTCTTCTGGTGGAGTCGGGAGCATCCCGTTTTGTCTCTGTCGCCAGTGGATCGCTGGAGCCTGGACTGGGTTGGGTCAATATGGTTTATCCAGTGCAAAGAGACGCGTGGTCGGGTTCCGGCGATTGGGACACTGCTTTTCAATCCGTTTCCCGGCTGCGTATCTTCCACGGTGAATCATTAAATTTCCCGCCGGATCCCATCGCCGGATCACTCGGAGTGGACAACTTCACGGCTGTCCCGGAGGTTTCGACGACCGTTCTTGGACTGGGCGGCGCGCTGATTGTCTTCTTGTTAAGAAAATTACGTAAAGAATTTTATACTTGTTAGAAAAATGATCGTGCTCTCCTGGAAGCGGATGGCTCATTGCAGTTAAGCTCACTTCAAATGATGGCTCTACTCGCCGAGCTGGGGCTCAGCGTTCCCAGAATGGCGCCAAATTTTATCACTCCGGAATGATCGATCGATTCACAGTTCACCTACTGGTTGCACTAGCTTCTGCGATTTCCACTCAGGCTTTTTCGAAAGAGTGGTCTTCAGTGGAAATTCATTTTGCCACTTCCACTTACCCTTTGCTGGTCGAGAAATGTTTTCCGTGTCACGGCGGAGAAGCAGGAAAGGTCAAAGGTGAATTAAACCTGACTACTTTGGATGGGTGGTTGACTGGTGGTGAGTCGGGGCAGCCGGCTGCAGTCAAAGGTAAGGCAGAACTCAGTCAGGCGATTGATGCAGTGAAGCGGTTGGATCCGGATTCCGCAATGCCACCCAAGGAAGCGGACGCGTTGAGCGCACCGCAAATCGAGTCGCTGGTTCAATGGATTGATTCCGGGATGGTCTGGCTGGATCCCAATTCACTGGCGACGATTCAGGCAGAATACTCCATTGGCGAGATCGTCACCACCAGCGGAGGTCTCACTCCCGACTGGGACCAGCGACAGTATGATCCGGCAGCGCTTTGGGCCTGGCGTCCTTTACAAAAACACCCAGTTCCTGAGGATCCTTTTGCCAGTTCTTGCCATCCGATTGACCGCTGGCTGAACCATCGCATTCAAGAGAATGGACTGGCGCCTGCAAAGCGCGCTGAACGCTCCCGGTGGCTGCGGCGGGTTAGTTTCGATTTGATTGGATTGCCTCCCACTCCGGAAGAATTGGAGAATTTCCTGAATGATCCGGCGCCGGATGAAAAGGCGTTTATAGAGGTCATCGATCGCCTCCTCGGTAGCCCGCATTTTGGAGAGCATTGGGCGCGTCACTGGCTGGATGTGACCCGGTATGCAGACTCGGCCGGATTGGCAAATGATTATGCCCGGGGAACGGCGTGGCGTTTTCGGGATTATGTCATTCGATCTTTCAATCAGAACAAACCCTTTGATCAATTTATTCGCGAACAAATCGCCGGGGACGAAATGTATGAACAAGCGCCGGAAGAGGAGCAAGATCCGGAATGGTTGATCGCCACCGGTTTCCTGCGCATGGGACCGTGGGAACTGACCGGAATGGAGGTGGCTAAAGTGGCGCGGCAGCGATTTCTGGACGATGTCACAGACATAGTCGGACAGACATTTTTAGCGCAGCCGCTACAGTGTGCGCGTTGTCATGACCATAAATTTGATCCGATCCCGACCCGGGATTACTACCGTTTTCAATCGGTCTTTGGAACCACTCAGGTCGTGGATCGGGAGGCAGCATTTCTTGACGCTGAAAATCTGGCTGGATTTGAAGCTGAGGAAAGCGTGTTGAGGGGGAGATGGAAGCGGTTTGAATCGATTCTAACTGATTTGAATGAGAAGGAAAAGGCAGCGGGGAAGGCCTGGGCTGCCGAGCGTGGTTTGCCCTATATCCCGAGGAATCAGGGACTGAAGCAAGGGGTGGATGAATCTCTTCTGCCTCCGAAGAAAGTGGGATTTGAACCGGTGGACTATGGAATGGAGCGGATTGCCCGAAAAGGGATGGAGCGATTGCGCTGGGAATTGGAACGTTATCAGCCTCAAGCGCTGGCGGTTTACACAGGAGCCACCCCGAATCGGAAGTCCATCTATGCTCCGGTCCGATTGCCGGAAGACCGTTCTGAGGGTGAGCTGGAAGAAACGTCCATACTGACCGGCGGAGATCCATTTTCTCCAGCGGCCACCACTCAACCGGGAGCCCTGTCCGCGCTGGACCATTTTAATCCGGCGCTCAAGAAAATCGAATTTCCGGAATCGGTTGAAGGTCGACGACTGGCGCTGGCGGATTGGATCGCTCACCCGGACAACCCGCTCACAGCCAGAGTCTTTGTGAATCGAGTCTGGGCTGCCCTGATGGGAAAACCACTAGCGCCGGATCCGAACAACTTCGGCGTTTCAGGAAGTCGCCCGTCACATCCGGAGCTTCTGGACTGGCTGGCGCTGCATTGGATTGAACAAGGACGCACGCCCAAGGAACTGGTCCGACTCATCACGACCAGCGCAGCTTATCAACGGTCGGCGCTGGCGGTTGAGTCTGTGGAAGGTTCGAGGTTTGATGATCTGGAACTGGCCGAGTCCACCTGGGCCCGGTTTCCTTCCAGACGATTGAGTTCGGAACAACTTCGGGATGCGATGTTAAGTGTCAGTGGAGCGCTCAATCCGGAGATGGGCGGGATCCCGGTTCGGCCAGAGATCCACATGGAAATCGCCATGCAGCCTCGAATGGTCATGGGAACTTTCTCCGCCGCCTGGCAGCCGAGTCCAGCGCC
>JAUIHU010000519.1 GCA_030432175.1 Verrucomicrobiia bacterium
AAGCTTCATAATAATCCGATGCGTCACAAATTGAGCCAAAGCTGAAACGGGACGCGTCATTTCAGATGGGTGTTATTGCTTTGAACATCCATATAATCATTGATGATTATTGATTTGTTAAATTGATAAAATATGTAAAAATGATTGATAAAACTTATCATAAATCATTTGATGAACTTCAGAGATTTGGAATATTTGGTTGCGGTAGCGAGTCATTCGCATTTTGGGAAGGCTGCTGAAGCATGTGGGGTCAGTCAGAGCGCATTGAGCCTGCAGATTCAGAAGCTGGAACGCGAGGTGGGGGTACAATTGATTGAGCGAACAAATCGCAGGGTGGTGGTGACGGAAGCTGGTACAGAAGTGGTTGAACGTGCCAGGGAATTGCTGCAGGGGCGGCGCGAACTGTTGGACACTGCCCGACTGGTGAAAGAGGGATTGCCAGATAAAGTTCGAATCGGAGCGATTCCAACGATTGCGCCGTATTTATTCGGCAGTTTATATCAAGCATTGGTGGGTCAATTCCCTGGGACCGAGATTTTGTTGGAAGAAGAAGTCACAGGACGGCTTGAGCCTGGCATAGCCACAGGAAAATTCGAGGTCGGAATCCTGGCCACACCGATTCAGGATACTTTGCTGGACGAATATGAACTCTTTGAAGAGCCATTCTTATTAGCCGTGCCATCCACTCATTCGCTCGCTGAAAAAGGAGAGGTTCAGCCTCAGGACATTGCCGCTGAGAAATTGTTGCTTTTGAAAGATACCCATTGTCTTCGGGATCAGACACTGGGTTTTTGTTTGGCTCACCACATCCAAGGAAAAACTCAATCTGCCGCCTCCAGCATCCAAACGATCCTGACCCTCGTTCGATCAGGAGCTGGAGTTTCGGTGGTTCCGAGAATGGCTATTGGAGAGTCAATGGAATTGGAAGGTATTCGTTGCATACCGATCCAGCCAACGCCCACCCGCAAAGTTCGCGTGGTTTTTCGCAAGACTTCACGGGTTGGGTTGCGTCTGGCAGAATTGATTCGTGAAATCCCGGAACTGTCAAAACTTTCACCCAATCATTAAACTTTGGATGTTCAATTTCTTCAATTTCTTGGGCTTGCTGTTTAGGTGTCTGATTCCAGGTGTGATTAAAGTCGGGTGGTGTCTTGGGACCGCTGAGCCCCTGCTCGGCGAGTGAATCCAGCATTTGAAGTAGCTTGAACCAGTAAACAGCAACCCACGTTTGATTGAACCCCAACTGGCAGGGTGCGATTAAAGAAGGGTGGCAGAAAAATTTCCCAAGGCCTAAGGTCTGACACATTGAGGTGTCGGTTGTCCCAGAGCTAAGCGCTCTGTTCAAATTCCTGTTAGGGGGCGCCGGAATATTCTGGCTCAAGCGGAATCAAGTCAGAATACAGGACAAGAATTAGCAGAGAGACAGGTAGGTTGAATTGGTTGACTAGAGAAGCCCTCAGAGTTGAATCCCAACGGGATTCCGCAACACAGCCCAGGGTTGCGCGTTGAGCGCTACCCTGGGTAATGCATCCAATTTTTCACAACTCTGTAAGAGTTGCGCCTGCTGGACAAAGACATCAACTCCTTCAAAATATTCAGTTTAACGAATGCTTTGAATTGGAATGTAATCGTCCGCAACACCTTCAGAGTTGGTTCTGGTTTTGATCGGTAACCCAGGGTAGCTCGTGCCTCGCAACCCTGGGCTGTGCTGCAGAATCCCGTTGGGATTCAGATGATTTCCGGCCTGACTTTCCTGGTTTCCCATGCTAATTCTTTCTCTGATCCAAGCATTCATCTAACTTTTCAATATGTTGTTATCAAATAGTAAACCTAATCTAAAGCGGCTTTCACGATGGAAGTTGAAGGTCGGATCATTCTTTAAAGTAAGTTCATGTTTGTTTTTCTCTTCTCTGCTGACTGTTCAAACATTGTCCGCGGTTGAGGTTGTGGATTCCTGGAGGTACTCCACGAATGCGCCTGGAGACAACTGGCAGTCTGAAGATTTTGATGATTCTGGCTGGCAGGAAGGTTTCGGTGGATTCGGAACTGCCGACACTCCTGGATCACGCCTGGGAACTCGCTGGGAAACCAACGATATCTGGCTCAGAAAATCTTTTAGCATTGATTCCGTTCCTGCTCGTCCGGCTTTACTGATTCATCACGACGAGGATGCGGAGGTTTTCATTAATGGAAACTTAGTTGCTGAGTTCGAAGGCTACACCACTAATTATCGAGTGGAGCCACTTGATGAGGATTCAATAAAAGCAGCTTTGAAATCTGGAACCAATATCATGGCGGTTCATTGCCATCAGACCGGTGGCGGCCAGTTTATTGATGTCCACTTGGTGGATGCAGAAAACGTCCCTGAACTTCCCAAACCCCAACGCAGTTCAAAACCTTTCATCTCCAAGTTGATCACTGAATGGGGCGAGAATGTCACTGCTTTGAATGCCTGGACCGAGTACCCTCGACCTCAATTAAAACGCAAAAACTGGTCCAATCTCAATGGCCATTGGAATTATGCCGTGACTCCCATCGAACGACTCAAGCCGCCTACGGAGTGGGATGGAAATATTCTGGTCCCATTCAGCCTGGAATCCAAACTAGGTGAAGTGCAGCGACTGCTTAGAGAACACGAAGCGCTTTGGTACCACCGAGATTTCGATGTTTGTGACCTTAACGGAAAGCGTTTGGTTTTGAACTTCGAAGCAGTGGATTATAGGTGTGAAGTTTTTGTGAACGGAAAATCCGCTGGATCTCACGTTGGCGGGAATACCCCGTTTTCATTTGATATTACTGAGTTGGTTGAAAAGGGATCCAATGAATTGATCCTGCGAGTAGAAGATGCGACGGAAGCCTTTCAGCTGCGAGGTAAACAGGTGATCAATGCGCGAGGTATTTGGTACACTCAGGTGTCCGGGATCTGGCAAACGGTGTGGATGGAGGAAACGCCGGAAATTTATATCAAGGATCTGAAAATCAATACAGCTTTGGATGGCTCGGTGGATATTGAAATCATTCCCAGTTCCAGCGCCACCGACACAAATTTTGACGTCCAAATTGTCGCCAGTTTGAATGGAAAACAAGTCGCGGGCAATCAATGCTCCACGACCCGATTGAACCTGCAGGTGGAAGATCCAAAACTCTGGGCGCCGGACAGTCCGACACTTTACGATCTCGAGGTGCGATTGAATGAGGATGTGGTGCATTCTTACTTTGGAATCCGTGAAGTCGGCAAAGTTCAGGATGATGAGGGGCATTGGCGGTTTACACTGAACGGGAAGCAAATTTTTCATTGGGGGCCTCTCGATCAAGGTTGGTGGCCTGATGGATTGCTGACTCCTCCTTCGGATGAGGCGATGTTGTTTGATATTGAATGGCTGAAGAAAGCCGGATTTAACATGATCCGGAAGCATATCAAAGTGGAGCCGCGACGTTATTACTATCATTGTGATCGACTGGGGATGATGGTTTGGCAGGATCAGGTTAGCGGAGGGGTGAGAAGTGAGGGACATTGGCCGGACTGGACTCGTCTGCAACCCAATCCAGAAGACGCTACCTGGCCGGACGAGCAACATGAACAGTTCATGCTGGAGCTGGATCGAATGATCTCCACACTCGAAAATCATCCGTCGATCGTTTGCTGGGTTCCATTTAACGAAGCCTGGGGGCAGCACAGGACAGTGGAGGTTGGACAATGGACGATCAAGCGAGATCCGTCCCGACTGATCAACATTGCCAGCGGCGGGAACTTCTGGCCGGTGGGAGACATTGTAGATGCTCACCGTTATCCTCATCCTGGATTTCCATTTGAATTGGGCGAGGGCGGGCGTTTTGAAGATTTCATCAAAGTCATGGGAGAATTTGGTGGTCACGGTTATCCGGTTCCAGATCATCTTTGGGATGCCACTCGTCGGAACTGGGGTTATGGAGGATTGCCAAATAACAAGG
>JAUIHU010000520.1 GCA_030432175.1 Verrucomicrobiia bacterium
ATCTTCATGTTTTGTGCTTGGAAGTGACCGAACACAAATAATATCGCTGTAACAATTAAAATAATTGCAGCAGGTTTTTTATTTGAACATGACGCGATAACTTCCCAAAACTTGGAATTGGCGTTTCGAACCTTTGAACAAAATCCACTCTCCAATTTTCGGTTCCATTATTTAAATCCAGACTTACTAAAACATCGCGCATTCCAGCGACAAAAACGGATTTTCCATCAGTAGCAGGGGTTGAACGAACCCAACTTCCATTGCGTGCTGCAAAGAACGGAACACGCATCGCACCTTCCCATTGAGCTGACCAGATTTGTTCCCCTGTCTTCCTGTCAAAACAACGAACGACTTCATTGGATTTGCGCAAAGTCTCCACAGTAATGACTTTCGATCCGGAAATGATTGGTCCCGGATACCCATCATCGATTGGCTGTTTCCATTTTAAAGTCAGTGATGATAGAGACTTCGGCCATTCAGGGCCGTTGAAAGATCCGTCACGATCTGGACCTCTCCACTGAGGCCAGTCTGCGATAGCAGCGACGCCTCCAGACAAAAATGAAGTCACAACCAGCGCAGTGAAAAAGCTACGCAAACTCGTTGAGATCTTTCGGAAGAATTGAAATGCAACCCTGGTTGGGGAAATACTGGTAGCATCACAAGAGTCAGATTGAGACATCATAATAATAAAACTTTTATACAGGGTTGGCTTTGATTGAAAACTCAACTGAAACGACAGATAAATGCGTTTAAAAGTAATCTCAGGTGAATTTTCCTACGCCCTTTCCACGTTTGAGCGGAAAGGGCATCAGGCTTAATAATTAATTCTCAAAGGATCGAAATGGTTTGATCGAATGAAGAATTATTCAGGCAACACGACAGAATCAATCACGTGAATCACCCCATTGGATGCAGCAACATCTACTGCGACAACCTTGGCGTTATCTACTTTAACTCCCCAATCGCTGACTTTCAGGCTCAATTCTTGACCATTCACTGTTTTGGCCTTGGAGGTTTTAACATCTTTGGCCATGACTTTTCCTGGAACCACATGGTAAGCGAGAATGGCAACAAGTTTGTCTTTGTTCTCAGGCTTCAAGAGAGATTCAATTGTACCTTCCGGCAGTTTGGCGAAAGCTTCATCAGTCGGAGCAAAAACGGTGAAAGGACCTTTCCCGCTCAATGTCTCGACTAAACCTGCTGCTTTAACTGCAGCTACTAAAGTATTGAATTTTCCTGCTCCAGCAGCGACCTCTACGATCGTTCCCGGTCCTTCTTTTGGAAGAATGACAGAATCAATGACATGAATAACTCCGTTTGATGTTTCGATGTCTGTTTTGACGACTTTCGCTTTATCGATGTAAACGCCGCCGTCAGTCACTTTCAACTGAGCATTCTGTCCATTGACAGTTTTGGCTTCCATGGTCTTGACATCTTTGGCCATGACCTTGCCTGGAACCACGTGATAGGTCAGAATGGAAACCAGCTTGTCTTTGTTTTCTGGTTTTAACAGAGCTTCTACTGTGCCTTCCGGCAGTTTCGCGAAAGCTTCGTCCGTTGGAGCAAACACGGTGAAAGGACCTTTACCACTTAAGGTGTCAACCAGACCTGCAGCCTTCACGGCAGCAACCAGAGTTTTAAAGGAGCCGGCTCCAACTGCCGTTTCGACAATATTCTTTTTGTAGCCACCAGCAGAAGCGATCAGGCTTGTTGAAATGATCAAAGCTGATGTCAGGGCGGTTTTGATTTTTTGTTGCATCATCATATTATTTGTTGGTTGAAAGTTGTTAAACAGAATCGAGACGGAAATTGACACAATAATTATACGTTGAGTTTGAGTTTGAGTTTTGTCGAACTTAGGAAATCAAATCCTATGTTCGGTAATTCCGTCAATTTTTACTATTTCATCCTGTTAACAACTGGATTCAACTGTCTCTTCGTCACTGGATCTTTTTTGGATTCATTTTTTTTCCAGCAATTACATGCAACAACTTGTTCAAGGAATCCCCAATGTCAAATTTTTGTCTAAATTTTTTAAAGGAATATTCCTGGATGTCTGAAATTAGAAGTTTTTAGAGAGAATTGCGCCTTTCGAGATCGCTAAAAGCAAGAAAACAAGCCAACCAGATTCTTTTTTGAGGTTGAGGCGAGGAGTTTTTTTCAGTCAAATCACAGAGCCTGCGACAATTTTTGTCAAATTTTAAGAGAACATTTTTGCTAATTGTCTATTTTGTGTCTATCATGAACTCGTAAAGAAAAACTTTTCAGCAAAAGAAAATTTAGACAATAATTTGGTTGGATAAGAATTATGGGCGGAAGTCACTCCATCAAAGTAGCGGCGATGAGGACAGGTTTGAGTCCGCATGTCATTCGTATTTGGGAAAAGCGCTACGGAGCGGTGACCCCCACTCGGACGGATACCAATCGTCGGCTTTACTCAGACAGCGAGATTGAGAGGTTAAATCTATTAAAACTCGCTACTCGGGCTGGCCACAACATTGGCAATATAGCCAATCACTCTACGGATACGCTCAAGGTATTGTTGAAAGAAGACGCCATGGCTGAATCGGCGCCGGTGATGACGGTTTCGGTCAGCGAGCCTGCTTCTGATACTGAGGCGTCTTCAATTTTGCAGGATGCTTTATCTGCTATTCAGCAACTGGATGGTCCGGAATTACACCGGATCCTGGGCTCCGCGAATGTCCGGTTAGGGCAACAGGGGATGCTGCAGGATGTAATTATCCCTCTAACACGTGAAATTGGAGATCGCTGGGAGAACGGTTCTCTCACCATGGCTCACGAGCATTTCACGTCCTCTATTTTGAGAACTTTTTTAGGGAACTCTGCCAAACCATACACCAACGCGCCGAATGCGCCGAATTTGATTGTGGCTACCCCTGCGGGACAGTTACACGAACTGGGAGCTGTCATTGTCGCTGTTGCTGCTACCAGCAAAGGTTGGAGGATTACTTATCTTGGAGCCAATCTTCCAGCGGCTGAAATTGCCGGAGCTGCCCGCCAAACTGGAGCGCGAGCTGTTGCCCTGAGTCTGATTTACCCGCCGGATGATCCCAATGTGCAACGCGAATTGGAGCTCCTCCGCGAATATCTTCCAGACAGTATCGAAATTCTGGCAGGTGGTCAGGCAGCTTTCGGTTATCATCGAACATTGCAATCCATTCGCGCTCGTGTGGCGGGAGATTTGAAGGATTTATACCCCATGCTGGATGAGATACGCACTCTGCGTTCTGGTCCGTCGGCGATTTGATTCTGTTTTCTTTTTTCTCGTGATTCTGATGCTTTTGCATTAATCGCAATCCATGGAATACGATATGAATCAGATCGTTGGTTCTTGCGATCTGTTGTTCATTACATTTGATACGCTTCGTTATGACGCTGCAATCCGAACCTGGCAGGACGGGTCAACTCCACATTTGCGGCAGTGGGTCTCTCAGGGTTGGGAACAACGTCACACTCCCGGTAGCTTCACCTACGCCGCGCATCATGCATTTTTCGCCGGCTACCTCCCGACACCTATTGCTCCAGATGTGGTTCAATCCCGGCTATTTGCAGCGCGATTTGAAGGCAGTGTCACAACCGCTAAAACGACAAAACAATTTGAAACCGCAGACATTGTCACCGGTCTGAAAGATGAAGGCTATCGAACGGTGTGTGTGGGCGGGGTTCACTTTTTTAACCGTCTCAACCCATTGGGGCGCGTCTTGCCCGACCTTTTTGAATGCAGTTTCTGGCGTCCGGAATTCGGTGTGGATCATCAAGATTCCGCAAAAAATCAATTGGAGTTTGCCGCTCAGCAAATCCTCCAAACTCCCACTTGGCAAAAGTTGTTTTTATTCATCAACATTTCAGCAATCCACCCTCCCAATTTCTTTTACGCCCGCAATCAGGGCCCGGATGATTTGGAATCACATTGCTCAGCGCTGCGTTAT
>JAUIHU010000521.1 GCA_030432175.1 Verrucomicrobiia bacterium
CCTAGTCCCACTCTATCGCACCTTTCACACAGCCTAAGATCGATTCATCATGTTGCAGTTCGTCGCCGTCCGTCCGGCGGTCCACCAGGGACAACAACCATCTGGTCGATGCAGTCCAATAGCCCGTGCGGTCTCATTGCTTGTGGCGCTCGCCGCGCAGCTGTTCGCAGGTCAAGCGTACGCTGCAGACACGGCTGCTCCGCCCAATGTCATTTTCATTTTGGCGGACGATCTCGGTTGGCGCGACCTGAGTATTGAAGGAAGTACATTTTACGAGAGCCCCAACATTGATCGTATTGCTAATGAAGGAATGCGGTTCACTCAAGGCTATGCTACTTGCCAGGTATGCAGTCCTTCCCGAGCCAGCATCATGACCGGTAAGTATCCGGCGCGTCTGGATATTACCGACTGGATCGGAGCCGCTGAGGGGGAAGCCTGGAAACGCAACACCCGTCTTCTACCAGCCACATACAACCATCAGTTACCAGCTCAGGACACCACGCTTGCTGAGGCATTTCAATCAGCAGGCTACACAACGTTCTTCGCCGGCAAATGGCACCTGGGTGGCGAAGGCTCATTTCCAGAGGATCACGGGTTTGATATCAATATCGGAGGCCACCACAGGGGATCACCCCCAGGAGGATTTTTCGCTCCTTACTCCAATCCCAAAATGGAATCCGGTCCGGACGGAGAATACCTGCCCTTGCGACTCGGACGGGAAACTTCAGAATTTATTGAAAAACACCAGGATAAGCCACTCCTCGCTTACCTCTCCTTTTATATGGTCCACGCGCCCCTTCAAACGACAGAAGCTTTGTGGTCCAAATATCGCCGGAAAGCGCTGGAACAAGGACAACCCGAATTTCGGTTTGTCGTGGACCGCACTTCACCCGTTCGCCAGGTACAGGACAATCCGATATACGGTGGCATGGTGGAAGCGATGGACACAGCGGTTGGCATGGTGTTGAGCACATTGGATCGTCTGGGACTGGAGGAGAACACCATTGTTGTTTTCACCTCAGACAATGGAGGAGTTTCAGCCGGAGATGGCAAAGCAACTTCCAACCTGCCTTTACGCGGCGGCAAAGGTCGTCAATGGGAAGGGGGCATTCGAGAACCCTTTTACATCAAATGGCCTGGGGTAGTAGAAGCAGGATCCGTCAACGAAACTCCTGTGATTGGCACAGATTTTTATCCTACATTACTGGAAATGACCGGCATTGGCCCGCTGACTGAACAACATGTGGATGGCGTGAGTCTGGTTCCATTACTGAATGGAGAAACCATAGCCGAACGAAATCTGTTCTGGCATTATCCGCATTATGGGAATCAGGGAGGCGAACCTTCTTCGATTATCAGGGCCGGAGCCTGGAAACTGATCCATTATTATGAAGATGGACGAGACGAATTATATCACCTGCCGAGTGATCCAGTGGAACACAACAACCTCGCTGCACTGGAACCCGAAAAGGCGTTGGAACTCAGAAAGCTGCTGGACAACTGGCTGAATGAGGTCGATGCCCGATTCCCGATCGAAAATCCGAATTTCGATGAAGCCGCATGGATTCAACAGCAGGAGAACATTCGAACTCGCCAGCTGCCAAATTTGGAACGCCAACATGCTGGATTTCTCGATGCGGACTGGAGTCCCCGTGGTGGATGGCAGGGGAAATGAAGTAAGAAGTAAGAATGATGAAGTTTTCGAAGTTTTGGGAATGTTGGTATTTGGAGTTGGAAAGTAGTAGATTCCTAAACATTAATGTTTGAACTGATTAAGAAGGACTCCACTTCCAGAGCCAGATTGGGGAAAGTCACCACAGCTCATGGATTATTTGATACCCCCGCATTCATGCCGGTGGGGACTCAGGGGACAGTGAAAGCTCTCGATCCTAGAGAACTGCACGAATGCGGAGCGCAAATCATTCTAGGCAACACTTATCACCTCTTTCTCCGTCCTGGTTTAGAAATTCTGGAGGAAGCAGGGGGACTGCACCGATTTATTAACTGGGATCGCCCCATCCTGACAGATAGTGGCGGATTTCAGGTGTTCAGTCTCGCAAAGATCCGGAAAATCAAACCTCACGGGGTGGAGTTCAAATCTCATCTCGATGGATCAGCCCTGTTTCTTGGACCTAAAGAAGCGATGGAGATTCAGCGGATTATTGGATCCGACATCGCCATGGTTCTGGATGAATGCCCACCGCATGACAGTCCACGACCTAAAATGGAAGAAGCGGTTCAGCGCACACTTCGATGGGCTGAAGAATGTCTGAAGCAGCCGAGGGCGGATCATCAGCATTATTTCGGGATCGTTCAAGGCGGGTCAGATCCGGAAATGCGCCAGAAGTGCGCAGAAGGATTGAATCAAATGGAATTTGACGGTTATGCGGTTGGAGGAGTGAGCGTCGGTGAGCCCGAACCAGAAATGATGCTTGCGGTCGAATACTCTGAACCATTTTTACCGGAGCATAAACCCCGCTATGCTATGGGACTTGGCATTCCCAACCAGATTGTTGAGTTGGTCGCAAGAGGCATTGACATGTTTGATTGCGTCCTGCCGACACGAGTTGCGAGAAATGGAACGGCCTTTACTTACCAGGGAGCAATTCACATCAAAGCGGCCTATCAGAAAAAAAACTGGGGACCTATTGAAGAAGGCTGTGAATGCTATGCATGCCGCAATTTCTCGCGTGCTTACCTGCGTCATTTGATTCATGTGGACGAAATTCTTGGACTGAGAATGCTATCTGTTCACAACACTTTCATGTACCAGCGACTCATGCGGGATATTCGCAAATCCATTGCGGATGGGACCTTTGAAGCATTCCGAGCGGAGTTTGCCAGAAATTATCAACCCAGCGCTCCAGTGAGAAAGAGTCGAGAACAGGCGGCCTCAGCAAAGGTTTGACTTGCCAAAAAGGCCTGTATGAATAGATTTGGCCCTTTGCGAAACCAATTTAATACGCGCGAATGAGCTTTATTTATTCAATCAATACCCTTTGGACCTTGGCGCAGGCAGACGCGCCTAAACCGCCTGGTTGGGCTCCCTTTGTTCCTTTCATCGCATTAGCCATCATGCTCTACTTTGTTGTCTTTGCGATTCCCAAGAAAAAGGAAAAAGAGCACAACACCATGCTGGCCGGCCTGAAATTGAATGACAAAGTGGTTCTGAACAGTGGCATTGTGGGAATCGTCGTTGGCATCAAGGACCACACCATTTCTATCCGGTCTGCTGAAAGCAAACTGGAGGTCCAGAAAACTGCCATCGGACAAATCACCGAGAGGGCAGAATCCAATAAATAATTGCAGATCGAGTAAAGAGTAAACATTCGCTGGGAAGACACACATGAACCAAAATTTGTCGTTTAAAACCCTTTTCGTCATCTTCCTGATCGCCTGGGCGCTGTGGGAATTGAATCCGCCTGCCGGGCAGAATCTGATTGACTATATTGAATCAAAAGCCACGAACACCGATGAAGATTTTGAGGATTTAATCTCTGAATCCCGGAAAATCGCTGAATCTGCAGCTCAAACTCCTTATGGAGCGCTGCTGGAAGTGGTCGATGAAGAGAACAATTCTCTGGTAACTTATTTCCCTGACCTGGAAAAGGTTGCGAATCAGTCCAGGGAGCCAAATCGCGCTATTCTCAACAAACTGCAGGAGCGTGCTTCTGGAAAAATCAAACTCGGACTCGACCTCCAAGGCGGAACCGAATTTCGTGTTCGACTGGATACCAGCCAGGTTGAAGCCGATCGCGATCTGGGAGGTTTGGTGGAGCAGGCGATTGAGATACTTAGAAAACGGGTGGACCGCTTTGGCGTCGCCGAACCAGTGATCATGCCGGAAGGTGAAAGTCGGATACGGATTCAGCTTCCTGGACTATCCGAGGCCGCCAAGGAAAGCGCCCGCGAGCAAATCCAACGAGCTGCATATCTGGAGTTCCGTATG
>JAUIHU010000522.1 GCA_030432175.1 Verrucomicrobiia bacterium
GACGTATTCAATGGCGACATCGGACGGATCGTGAAAATCGATTTGGTAGAGCAGGAAGCGCACATCCAATTCGACCAGAGACAAGTGATCTATGATTTTGGGGAACTGGACGAAGTATCGCTGGCTTATGCGATTACCATTCACAAATCGCAAGGATCAGAATTTCCGGCAATTGTCATCCCCGTCACGACCCAGCACTACATGATGTTACAGAGAAATCTGATCTATACAGGCATCACACGCGGGAAGAAGCTGGTGACATTGATTGGACAGAAGAAAGCGCTTTGGATGGCGATCAAAAACAGTCAGGCAGGACACCGACATGGAGCATTGCTCAGTCGATTGAAAAACGCAGTTGAGTTTGGAATTCTCCCCTGACTATCTGATCGTTCAAGCTCCCAACCTCGCGGAATGAGATTACCAGATTTGAATCAATTTCAATGTCCCTCTGAACCCAAACACGGTCTCAGAAAAATCGTCCGCCAAACCCGAACATTCTGGCTAAACCGCGCCAACTTGTCTCACCCTGATTTACCTAAGGAAAAGGTTCAATGGGCCTGGCATCAAACCTTCATTTACCTCAGCGTCGCTATTGCTCAGATCCCACCTGAACAAACTGGCAGCCCTCTTAAAACTTGGATGTCCAAAATCTGGGCCTCAGACCAGATAGACCGTCATTGGCAAAAATCCCTGGATCGGTACCCGTTTCTTAAAGAGATCAGCTCCAAATTTGGACATCCAAAAAAACCGGACCAACCCTCCTCAACTTCGAACCCTGAACCCCATCGAGTTGGGCACAAGTCTCGATCCAACCATTCCAAATATTTACGACACCCAAAAACTTTCAAGCCCACACCTAGCCATCCAGAAACCTATAAAATCAGCGAATCTTCGCCTTCAAAACAGGTTGTTCACAAAGTTATTCACAACCAACGTAAAATCGAACATTTCTTGACACCCAAACTTAACTCTTCTGAAGTTGAAGAGCTTTCAGCCATCTGGAGTGGACTAAATGCCCGAATTTTCAGGGATCCAGCGCTTCTAGGGTGGGTAAAGCAATTTTTTCAGCTTGAGGAGCTCGACAAAGCTATCTGCCGAGGAAAATCGATGAATGCCGCTGACCTGCCTGTTGCGACGCAGTTATTCACACCTCGCTGGATTGCTAGATTCCTGGCTGAAAGCACACTCAAAAATGCAGCCTCTAAGCTTAATCTCACCCATCCTGATCCTCTCAACAATCTCTCCCGACACGAAGATCAATTTCGCGACACCCAAAAACTAAAATCCACTCCTCCACGAAATCTTGGCGTGCGAAATCTCGAAAATGTCCAGGATATGTCCAGCTCCCCCAAACAAACTCCGGATTTGTTTGGGTGTCGTGAAAATTCTGCTCAGGAGTTTGCGGATTTTGAGGCTTTGAATCTAAAGGTTTGTGATCCAGCTTGCGGCGCGGGACATTTGCTGATCGAGGCTTTGGATGTTTGGGTGTCAATAATTCAATCCCATATTAGTGAAAAAATACAATTAATCGACTTAGCGTCAAAATGGCTCAACCATTGTTGTTTTGGTTTGGATATCGAAGAGGATGTGGTCGTTGTTGCCAAGTGGGGTCTAGTTAGAAAATTCGAGGAGCTTTTTCCGGAGGTTGAAGCAGAGGCTCTAAAAGAATTAAATCCTCCCATTTACTGTATTCAGGCTCCGGGTGAAGAGATCATGCATGAGTGGTCAGAATCGGCTCAAGCTGCACAGATTGGAGCTTTGCTTCGACCTCCAGCTGCTGCGGTTTTAAATGGTGACAACCTGAAAAATATGCCTCCTTGGGTCGAGGTTCTGAATTCCCGATTTGATGTATTAATTACGAATCCTCCTTACATGCAAAATCGCAGCCTGCCTGCCGAGTTGAAAAAGTTGGCCAAAGAGCGTGTTCCTAAGGGGAAAACCGATTTGTTTGCCTTGTTTCTGGATCAGGGCCTGCATTTACTGAAACCGGAAGGTCAGATTGGATTTCTTACCATGCAGAGCTGGATGTTTCTGAAATCTTTCTCAGAGTTGCGTCAACGATTGATTCATGAAGTTCAGATTCAAGAACTTCTTCATATTGGACCAGGAGCATTCGAGGATCTGGGAGCTTATAATGCCCTGACCGTCGCATTCACAGGAGCTCAACGCAACCTGGCTGAACATTCGGCCCCAAGTACCACCAGCGCATCCACCCATCCCTCAGATGATGCGCTTTTCAGAGATTTAACTCGATCTCCTGAACCAGAGGAAAAATGGAAAGACCTGATGGATCCAAGCCATCAATATATTGTTGCCCCGGCAAATTTCCTTAAATTCCCCGATCAACGTTGGCTCTACAGGCTCCCAAAGCCAGCGCAAACTCATTTTATTCACAGTCGTCAGCTCAAAGATTTTGCCCATCCACGACAGGGACTGGCAACAACTGACAACCAACAATTTGTCCGAAGATGGTTTGAAATCCCCAAGTCCGAAATCGGCTTTGGCTTTACTTCATCCAATCATGCTCATCGCTCCGGATTCGAATGGTTTCCCTACCACAAAGGCGGAAAATTCCGGCGCTGGTATGGTAATAATGAGTTTGTCGTTAAATATGAAAATGACGGTCAAACTCTGATCGATCTGGCTCGTAAAAAGTACCCACGCATATCAGATCCGGAGTTCGTCATCAAAAACCGCTCCTACTATTTCCGCGAAGGAATTGTCTGGTCGCTGTTTGGATTCGAACGCTTTTCGGTCCGTTATAAAGATCCAGGCTTCATTTTTGATGTTTCCGGAGCTTCCGCTTTTCCAGAGAGAAAAAATCTGCTGTGGACACTGGCATATTTGAGTTCCAATGTTGCCCTTTATTATCTGCAAGCGCTTGCTCCCACGGTCAATTTTCAAGTTGGCGACCTTGCTTGTATCCCATGCATTCCTCCAACTTCAGAAAAAATCCCATTCATAGAAAACAGCGTCCAGGAATGCATCCAACTCTGCCGTCAGGATTGGAATGAACGCCAGACTTCATGGGAGTTCGATCCTATGCGCCACTGGACGGAACAATTCGATTCCCACGAACTGTATTCCGCCTGGCAGCAACGAGCCAAAGAACTGCGAACAATTGCACGAACTCGAAACCATAATTCACCGCGAATTCATCAAGCTCCACCAACTGCATGCGCATGTGTCTCCTGAATCACCCCCATCCGACCTGTCACTTCCCGAACCCAGTTTGAAGGAAGCGTCCCGTGAACTTCTCAGTCGAATCTTGCTGGATCTCAGCGGCGCTCCACCCTGGTCCAATCCCAAAGGATTCTACACCAACGCCGAAATCCCTAGCTGGGCTTCTCACGATAAAAATCAGTCATCCAATACAACCAGCGCCCAAGCTATCCCGGAATTCATACAAGAAAGAGAAGCGCTGGTAGCCATCCGCAATTGGATCGAAAGGACCTGGCCCAAACGCGATCCGAAAGAGTGTCTTGATTTCCTATCGAATGCGCTTCAGATGGCCACCTCATCCAATTCGCCAGAAAATCTAATTCGCCGTTATTTAAAATCTCAGTGGAACGCCGACCATCAATCCCGCTTCTCTAAATGCCCACCGCTATGGACGATCAAAAGTGAACCACGGAATTTATTCCAGATCTGGATCCCCTATTGGCAGATAACATCCTCTACATTCTCAAACATAAGCCAAAACCTTCTCAGCCCATTAATCCAAAGTCTGAGCAGAAATCCAAACCAAGTCCCATTGCTGGAGGAAATCCGCTCAATGCAAATCCGCATCGAGCATTGCGCATCAAATCTCCCCAATTTGTCCTGGGAAGATGGAATCAAATCGAATCAGCTGCTTTTTGAGAGTCTTTGGAATCCATCTTAGTAATCGTCCAACCTGTCCAACCATAAAACGCAGATACGATGGGCGTCATCCAGTTCAAGACC
>JAUIHU010000523.1 GCA_030432175.1 Verrucomicrobiia bacterium
TTCGTGAGCCACAACAAACTGGATCAGTTCCCCCATCAGGTCGTCCGGCATCGGCAATTTCTGCGCGCGTTCGTCATTGGGTGATGCCTGAACAAAGTACCAGTCCCGGACGAGTTTCTGCACGTTGTGGTACATGCGAATGTCGGCTTCGAGAATTTCACCGGTTCTTGGATCATGCACGTGCGGTCCAAAGGCGTTTTCAATGTCGGATGGCAACCAGCGGACACTGGAGATGCGAGCGTCTTCGGGATCCCAGTTCGGATCTTCCTCAGCGCTGGGAGGCAACTTACCAATGACAGCATTTTTAAATCCGGCTGCTTCGAATGCTGGAGCCCATTGTTCGATACCTGCTTTCACATAAGGTTTCCACTTGTCCGGAGTCTCCCTGCCGACATAGAAAACAATCGGTTTCACCGGTTCGGAAACCTCGGCTTTCGGGTCTTTCTTTTCCAGACGCCAGCGAGTGATCAGGCGTTTGTAAGGAGTGTCGTGATCAGAATCATCAGCAAAGTCAGTGTATCCAACTGTAAAGAAACCCACCCTAGAATCATGAAACCGTGGTTGCATGGGAATCTCTGGCAGGCGAATCATGCTGTGACTGATAACGGCCGTAATTCCACTGCTTCTGTCATTGCCGGATTCGGGTTTGAACGAGGCCAGCGCCTTGACCATGATGTTGTCAGGAAAAACTTTGACGGTATCTATAAAGGTCTTTCCGGAATCCATTCCTCCAACATTGAGGCTGTCTTTGGCGGAGAGTTCGGGTAAGTCCTGTTTGAACAAATCAGTCACATCAATCACGTTGGCCAGATCCTTGCCATAAGCCTGAATGTCGAAGGTTTTCAGAATCGGTGACAAATTGGTTTTCTCAACACCCAGGCTGATGGAGTCCTCGGTCTCAGCCCGGATCCGAAAATTAACTTTCCTCAGCAGGATTTTCTCACCGCGCTTTTCCCAACGTACCACCAGATTCCCAACGGGCATCCCGGCATAGGAATAGCCAGCGGTAGTTTCGGAAACCTGACTGACCCAAAGGAAATCTTTATCTAATTTATCCGGCAAAATTTCATAAAATAGTTTGCCATCCAATTCATGCGCTCGGAAGAGTCCGAATTGTGATTTCGCTTCTTTGGTGATGACCTCATCATAGGGTTTGATGGATGAGTTTTTCTTTTTGTCATCGCCAGATTTTTCCTGCGCCAATGTGAAGGCGGCTGGAGCCAGCGCCAGAAGGCCGGCGAAGAGCAAGTGTAACGGTTTGGAATTCATCGCTAACACTCTATCCGCCACTGCAAAGAAAGGCAAACTATTGGAACCACGGAATACGCGGAAAACACGGAAAATAATAATTTAATATCAATGATTCCGTGCCTTCTGAGCCTTCCGTGGTTGAAAAATAGTCAACCACGAAATACACGAATCTCACGAAAAAATCTCTCAGTTCAATTTTCGTGCCTTTAGTGTTTTTCGTGGTTCCTTCACGATCAAGATCCCAAAGTTCCGCGCCTTCCGTGACTTCCGTGGTTGAAAATAATTCACCACGAAATACACGAACCACACGAAAAAATCTCTCAGTTCAATTTTCGTGCCTTTAGTGTTTTTCGTGGTTCCTTCATTTTCGATTCGCAACCATTTCGTGGATCACGTTGCGCGTGATTTGCTGAACTCGGAGGTCAGGCCCCTGTGGCTTTGTATAAACAGCCGGCCGAACATATCCCGGGGGCTCGCTCAATCCATCTGCCCACCAGCAAGTGGCAGCATTGAACACTATATTGCGCTTGGGTCCAGGATATACAGTGGCAGTATAAATTCCTCCGTTGAGTTGACCGGGAGAACTTTGCGTCGGCCCGGTGGCAACGATTTCCAGGCCTGGAATGTCGGCCGGGTCTCCATGCCATTCCCATCCAATCAGGCCCGGGATCCGTTCCCCTGCCTTCATTCCTGTATTCTCGTAAACCCAATGTTTTGGATCCGAGCAAATCCAGTCTGCTCCCCCGGTCACTGGTCCTGTGCTGTGAGCGCCTATCAGTTCATTTGCGTAAGGTCGTTCATGCTTCAATTTTTGCATTTGAACAAACTCACGCGTTCCTCCCGGAGGACCAAAAACTCCCACACGCTCAAATGACAGCTCTCCCGGATTCCACTCCACGCGACCGCAAACCGCATTCCCGGAAAAGAATCCAACACTGACTCCTTTTTGCACAGCGCGTTGAACATTCCGGAACATTCTCAAGGTCCAATATTCATCATGCCCTGTGCTCAATAACCCTCTGGCTTTTAACAATCGATCCGGAGAATTGTGAGTGTCTGTATTGGACTGATAGCTGACATCCAGTCCTTCGGATTCCAGCCAGTACACCATCGGGAATTCCCAAAGGAAAAACTCGCCGGATCCAAGCGACAACGGAGCGTCCATGATTTGTCGATACTTCCCATAAGGTCGCTGATAACTGACTCGCGTGTTGGGGCCCCAGTGCCATTCATTTTCAGCGCTGTCGTACAGTGAGTACTTGCTGGGCCAGCGGTTGTAGGCCTGCCAGGTGTTGTCACTGCAATGGTATAAAAGATCGCTTTGACGTTCGTCGCGGATGATAAAAATCACATAACTTTGGAGTCCTTCATTGGATTCAGTCAGTTTCCCGATATAAACCCCGCTCAACCAGTCATCAGGAATCGTCCATTCAAAAGTGGATTTCCATTCACACATCTGAACCCGGTTCTTGCCCACTTCAGACATGGGCTGTGATTGAACCGGGACTGGATCAAACGAACGCTTCCAACAACCACCAGCCCCGCCATAGAATCCCATTCGATAAACATCCAATCCCACTTTGGCGCCGGGGCTGGCGCTGACATGAACCTGGATCTGTTCCCCTGCCAGATAGCTGGGTCTGGAGCAGTAACCTTCAACCCACGGACAACGGATCCCACTTTCATCAACTCTGGTTCGAGTCAGCAGCCAGTCTTGGGTTCCACATTGAAGGTTCTCCTGTTGGACAGGGTTGAGCAATCCTGCAGAATCCCCAAGACTCTGAGCGCATGCTCGATAAGGAATCCAGCCACACGTCAATGCAGCCACTCCAGCCGAACGAACCCAGTTTCTTCGAGTCCATTGCCTGGGAATGTTTTGAAAGGAATCGGATGACATGCTGTTTTATGTTTAAAGTTAGGGACTCAATGTTCTTAATGATCGCAGGTTGGAAATCAATCTGGCCGATACAATTGGCGGGTGGATGTGGAACCCAAAATCTTTTGAATCTCCAGTTCCATTTCTTCGACCAGATCTGCCTGTTGCAGCCATAGATTGGTTGACTCTGAAAAATCCTTGCCCAAGTGGTAGAGTTGCCCTTTCGGTCCTCCGGGAACTGTTTCAATGCGCTTCGGATCACTGAACCCGCCTGAACCCAATTTTGGAATCAGTTTCCAATCTCCGATTCGCAAAGTCGGAGTTCCATTACCCGATTGAACCAGCAATGGAGGTCGAGGAGTCACCGGCTTTTTACCGGATGATTTTAACACCGGCGCAAAACTGAAACTGTCCAATCCCTGATCTTCCGGAATCTCCACTTCCAGTATCTCCGCCAATGTAGCCATCACATCAACAAAACTGATAACCGCAGAAGAACGGGATCCACCTTCAATCACGCCGGGCCAACGGGCCAGAAAAGGCATTCGGTGCCCTCCTTCCCAGGCATCAGCTTTCATCCCGCGCAATCCTCCTGTAGAATCATGCGCAAATCGGTCCACATCCAGATCGTACCAGACCGGACCATTATCCGATGAGAAAAATACAATTGTATCCTCAATCATCCCGGTGTCTTCTAAAGCCTGTAAAACTCGACCAATCATGGAATCCACCATCATCAAAAAATCCCCGTACATTCCCGCGCCTGATTTCCCGACAAATTCCTCGGAAGGTAACCAGGGAGTATGAGGCGCCGGGTA
>JAUIHU010000524.1 GCA_030432175.1 Verrucomicrobiia bacterium
CATTGGTTTCTTCATCCGCCACGATGATGATCGAGCGCGTCTCAGGATCGACCTCAATCATGGCATCTCCCAGCATTGTATTGTTGAGATACTGCCGAGCTTGCATGGTATTGGCTCCAGTGTTTCCACCTCCGAACCCTCCAAAACCGCCAAACCCTCGCCCTTGACCCAGGGCAGACGTCGCTCCAACCAGGCAGAACAAAGCTAAAGCCGGAATCCAGGGGCGAATCTTTTGTTTTTTGAAATCTTCAGACATCTTTAGTTGTTATTGTTGTTCCGAGTCGCTCCGCCACCTGCAGCTTGCGTGGCTCCGGTGTTTGCCCGGTTTTGCAGGACGTTATTCCCGCTTGTGGCGTTGTTGTTTCTGGAAGTGGTTTGGCTTTGGAACATGCCTCGTAGAATTCCAGCAACATTGTCTACGTCTGCGTGCTCCAGCGAATAAACATAAACTTTCTGCTTTCTCGCAGAATCCGAATCCAGCTTATCCACCATGCGACCGATCTGCTTCATGATCTCAGCGGAAGCGCTGACAATTACTGAGTTGGTTCGAGCATCTGCAACAGCAACCACTCTGGATTGCAGTCGCATCCGATATGATCCATCGGCATTCTGGTTGTTGTTGTTTCCCCCGCGATCCCCGCCACGACCAAATGGAAATGGAAAACGACCTCTTCCATTGTTGTCCTGCTCATTCTGTTCGTCCTGATTGAATACCTCCGTCAACACCTGAGCCATCTCATTTGCATCAGCGTAATCCAGAAAGAACACTTCTAACTCAGTGATATCATCCACGTTGGTATCAATTTCAGCTACCAACGCTTCAATGGTTGGAATATATTCTTCAGGAGCCCCAATGACGAGTGAGTTAGTGCGCTCATCTGCAACTGCGACAACCCTCGAAGCAGCTTGACGGGCCTCGCTGGATCCGTTGTTGTCGTCACCTCCGCGATCCCCTCCGCGACCTCCAAAGCGAAATCGATCAAAGGGATTTCCTCCACGGCCACCACGACCACCATCAGATCCACTTCCATCCTGGAAAAGTGAAGTCACGATTTCAGACACTTTCGTCGCATCCGCAAATCTCAAAGGAAAAACGCGAATCGTTGAAATACTGGAAATTGATGTGTCTAGTGCGGCAATGATTTCAGCCAGTCGATGAATGTTGGTTTGAGTATCAGTCAACACGATGGCATTGCTGCTTTCATTGGCAGTGGCTGACGCTTCCTCTGGGATTAATGAATTTAAATCTTCCAGGAGCTGAGCGGCATCTCCGTAGCGAACTGGCAAAATCTGAGTGACCATTGAGTCTGATTTTGGAATCTCTTCCGGATTGGAGCCGCTCTTGACTGGCAAATCGTACTTATAGGCTTCGTCCTTCTTGACAATCTTAAGCAATCTCCCATTTCGAACTGCTGTGTAACCATTTTCAGAAAGCACAGCGTCCAACAAATCAATAGCTTCATCCCGGTTTAAAGGTTGTGCGCTCCAGACATTGACCGTTTCACGAAGGTCGGCATCCGTCATCACGACAAACCCCGCCGCTTCGCTTAGATAGTTCAATACGGATTCCAAAGACGCGCCTCTGAAATTTAATACAATTGAATCATTGTTCGAAGTCGATGGGCCATTTGGCGCCGGGACGCCGCTTCCTGATTCCTGGCCCAGGGTGTTTCCAACTGCGAACGCAAAAAGCATCGCAGCGGACAATCCCTTCCATAAACTTATTCTATTAACTGCCCTGATCATTTGTTCATCTCCTGTTTTCGACGTTCCATCATTTGCTTCAAAATATCACTCATGCCTCCAGAGTCCTCACCAGAATCTGTAGCTGCTTCCGACTCATCCGATTCTTCCCTGGAGCTTTCTCTTTCTGATTCATTTCGGGAAGAGCCTCTGCCAAATCCAGACCTTCCCGATCCGAACGAATTCCTGGAAAAACTTGGACTTTCTGTCAATTCCCACGGATCCTCCCCTCTGCGGCTCATTCCTTGACCAACCGGAAGTTCAATCAATGCCAAGTTTGGTTCCGAAGGAAAGTCTGTGACTTCGGGACTTGGATCTTCTGGATTTTCCAGATTTTCCAGACTTCCTTCAGCAGACGGCGCTTCTGATTCCTGAGTTTCTTCGGGCTCGTCGCTGTCTTTGGTTTCACGTTCCAGTTTTGCATGCGAAAATTCCACCTCGCGAATGATAAAGTCCGCAATGGTTTCACCAACTTTTCTGGACCCACTATAATCCCCGTCGCTGCCTTCAAAGAATGCCACTTTCTCGTCCCCATTCATGAATACACCGACCAGAGAAAATGTTTCCTGTCTGGGTGGCGGAGGGGGTTCTGGACGTCGTTCTGTGGGGGGAATGGGGCGTCGGCGGTTTGCGTCAAAAATGTTTCTTTGAAGTAACAATTGAAATGCCTCGAAAGAGTTCGAGTCCACAGATTCCTCGGCTTCCTGAGCCTGGACATTCTGAGAGAAAAAGATTCCAGATACACCGCAAATGAAAACCAGCGATAAAATCCAATTCACTCCGAAGCTGATTCTTGGATTGAAAACTTTCTCAGCTGTAAATTTTTGTAAAAATTTTTTCATGCTATGAGGAACTGGGGCTGCCAATCCATTGAAACGCTGAAAACCGGACATTCATATTCAACTGGAGTGTATTTTTGTCTCGGACCCCAACGTCTACTGATTCCAGACGCAACGGAGCGGGACTGGTTTCGAGCAAGTGAATAAATCGTGTTAAATTTTCCAGTGACCCGTAAGCCGAAGCCCGGATTTGCAGAGTTTTCCAGAGCCCATCGTTATCAGTCCCTTCCTGCCAGGCCGGTTGTAAAGCTGTCAGTTGAATCCGGCTCTCACGAACCATCTCGTCCACCTGCCGAAGGGTTTCATTCATGGCAACGGAATCATCATTGGTCAAATCTTCTGCCAGCATGGAGTTCCACTTCCTTCGCAACGCATCTTCTCGATCCATCAAAGCCTGGCCTCGAAAGACTTTTTCTTCCAATTCAGCAATGGAGTCCGATCTCTCCTGCCAGGTATTGATCGCCGGCTGCAGGATGAACTTGTCTCCTATCAGGATCCCGATACTGACCGCGGCAACGATCACGAGTAATTTTTCTCGGTTTTGTTTATTCATCGCTTATTGCCCCTTCATTCCCACCCATTCAAATTTCAATGAAAACTGCAGCTGATCGCGCCCCCTCAATTGACTCAGTTGAACATCTCGGATTCCGGGAGACTGTTCCAGTTTTTCGATGGTAGCGTAAAGAGTTTCCTGGTCACGAGTGACGCCGCTGCAAAGTCCTTCGCGTTGATTCTTGATTGAGAGTTGCTGAACCACAACTGACCCGGTTTCTGGAAATGCTTTAGTGATCTCCAGCAGCGCTTCCAGGTGTTCCGGATTGCCAGTGAACCACGGACGGAAATCACGGATCCTGCTTTGTAAGGTTTCCAGTTCACTCACTTCCCCTTCCATGGCTGCCCATTGTTTTTCAAGAGATCCCAATCGATATCCTTGCCAGATGAAAATCAGGATCAGCAGCGCCACAACACCAGCGCCAATGGTCAATCCTCGTGAGGACTTCAGGTATTTCAGTTTACCGGAGTACTGGCTCCATTTATCCGGTTCGGGTGGTAGGAATTCGAAATCTGAACTTTCGCCAATGATCGCCAAATCCGGTTCTTTCCCGGTCCATACTGAAGTCAGTCCAAAGCGTTCCAGTTGAGGATTCAGGTCCGATTTGATGGTGTCAGTCCATTGAACCGATCCATTGAAAAAATGAATTTCCCGGATCGGCTGATCAATCTCATCGCGAAGCCCTCCCAAACTGATTCTCAATTCCCTGGCTAACGTCGTCGTATCCAGAGTTTCGGGATTTTCTTCTTTCCAAAGGTTGTCCAATGAACGGGGTTCGATCAGGTCCGATCCAGACTGAGCGAACA
>JAUIHU010000525.1 GCA_030432175.1 Verrucomicrobiia bacterium
GTTGCAAGAAGATCCACTGCGTCCAGCGGAAATAGTCCTCATCCGTGGTGGAGAATTCCCGGCTCCAATCATAGCTGAAACCCAGTGATTTGATCTGACGCTTAAAGTTAGCAATGTTGCGCTCGGTCGTAATGCGTGGGTGTTGACCAGTTTTGACCGCGTAATTCTCTGCCGGCAGGCCAAAAGCATCCCATCCAATCGGGTGCAATACATTGTAACCCTGAGCGCGTTTGAAGCGGGAAACAATATCGGTCGCCGTATATCCTTCAGGGTGACCGACGTGAAGCCCTTCGCCGGACGGATACGGAAACATATCCAACGCGTAGTATTTGGGTGGCAAAGAATCAGAATCAGTCCCATGCCGCTGGGCAAAAGGGTGATCAGCTGGAATGGATTCACCGGGATTCCAGGCGCGAAAGGCCTGGATCTGGTCCCAGCGATCGCGCCATTTTGATTCAATCAGGTCAAAAGGATAAGGTTTCCGCATTTAAGTGGGAGAAAAGAAACCGGCCACCTGTTCGGGCGCCGGTCAGTTGGTTTCAGAATTAAATTTGGCGTGAGTAATCAGGTAAAAGAGAGGATCAACTGATGGCAGTCTGCCCCAGTTCCAAACGGGAATCTGTATCCAACATATCACTGAGATTATCCCAGCCAGATTCTTCCATACTGTTGAAAGCGTAAAGATACACAGCGACCAGCTCGTGAGGATTATTCGACAGCAGCTCCTCCACTGCGTTGTGGAGTTTGGGTGTTTCTACTGATTTCGGCAGCTCATCAATAACTCCTTCTTCGTGCTCAATGCCAAGAGCATCCAGGAATTGGGTCAGCATGGAGGTGTGTTTTTTTAACAACCAGTGACGGATCAGGTTGCTGGAGAAGAGTTCCATGGTTGGCGAACTCAACGTAGCGACCATAGTTTTATGGCGTTCTGCGCGAGGTTTTCTTTCCAGAAAAATCGGACGCACCTTCCGACGCTCTGCCACATTCTGGAGCGTCAGCCGATAGAGATCTTTGTCGGAGGAAAAGGTGAACTCCAGGATATCCGTCGCCAGTTGAGGGGACATGAATTGGAGTAATTCGTGCGATTTAATCATGGGTAATTCTAAAATTCGTTAAATTCTTACTACAGACGCTTCAATGATTCGTAAACCAAAGCGCTTTCCAAACAAAAAAAAGCTATCAAATCAAGCTGAAAAAAGCTCAGATAATGGAAACTTCCCAATATTTACTGGCTGATTGGATTTACTTCCATCAAAATGATTCTACCAATAGCGAAGTCCTGCTCCAACCAGGTTGAACACCATGAAATCCGTACACATCCATTCTTCCATTCAAGTTATCCAGTTTTTTCGGTCCATTGCGGATGCTTTTCGAACGAGCTGGACCAAAGGATTGGTTGTGACTGGTTGCTGCTTGTTATCAGTTCTGCCGCTGATTGCCTCCGAAGATATCGATCCCAACCCAGCCAATTTCTGGGCATTCCAAGCGCCAGTGTTTCATGCTGAATCTGAATCAGGTATTGAAGCTGAATCTGAAAATGAAGGTGTAACCTGGATCGATCCATGGGTTTCAGCTGAAATCAAATCCCGTAACCTGCAACCCAATCCGCGAGCCCGGCGTTCCACATTAATTCGTCGCCTTTATCTGGACCTCACCGGATTGCTCCCTACCCCACAGGAAACACTACAATTCGTCAACAATTCTAGATCTGACTCGGAAGCCTGGCAGGCGTTGGTGGATCAGGTTCTAGCCAGTCCTGCATTTGGGGAACGCTGGGGACGACACTGGCTGGATGTGGCGCGATATGCAGAATCCGTTGGCCGCACCCGGAATTATCCATTGCCTCATGCCTGGAAATACCGGGACTATGTGATCGACTCCTTCAATCAGGACCTGCCGTTTGATCAATTCATTCGAGAGCAGATTGCAGGTGATCTCCTGCCCGCTGATTCTGCGGAAGAATCCGCACGAGGCATGGTAGCCACCGGGTTTCTGGCGCTTGGATCTCATGATCTGAATGAACGTAATAACCGACAGTTTGAAATGGACGTCGTGGATGAACAGATCGACGTCATTACTCGGGGATTCATGGCGCTGACTGTTGCCTGCGCAAGGTGTCATGATCACAAGTTTGATCCGATACCCACAAAAGATTACTACGCCATGGCAGGGATTTTGCGCAGCAGTGATTTGCGAATTGGATACTCCAATCGCCAGGGTGGCCAGAATGCATTTAATGACATTTTCCTGGCTCAGTTACCGGGAAAAGAAAATCAAGAAATCGGTGAAAAATCAGCTGAAGATAAATCAAAAAAGCAAATTCAGCTGGAAAAGCAACTGCACGAACAGGAATCGAAATTGAAAGAACTGCAGCGATTCAGGTTTCAACTAAATAAATTCAACAATCGTCCATTAAAGAGAACTCAAGTCCTTGAAGAAATCGCTGCAGCCGGCCTGACACCCAAGAAATTAAATAAGGAATTTCAGCAAATTCGCAGATCCATTCCCAAGTTGAAACGGGAACTGGAGCAGGAAATCATCAACTCCGGGGGAATGGACATCCAGGCGACACTGGAAACGCATGCGCTTGGTCTTGTGGATGATTCAAAACCAGTGGACTGCCCGGTGCATATCCGTGGTGACATTGATCAGTTAGGAGAAAAGGTCCCTCGTGGTTTCATTCAGGTCCTGAACCCGTCCAGCGAACCGGCATTAAACATGCCGTCCGATCAGAGTGGTCGGGTGGAATTGGCTGACTGGATCGCCAGTCGTCAGAATCCACTGACCTCACGTGTGATAGCCAACCGAGTGTGGGGTCACCTGATGGGACGCGGCATTGTTCGAACCGTCGATAATTTCGGCGTAACCGGTGAACCTCCCACGCATCCTGAATTACTTGATAATCTTGCGGTTTACCTCATGGAAAACCGTTGGTCTATCAAGTCATTGATTCGCCTGATTGTCACCAGCCAGACTTACCAGCGTTCATCCGACAATCACATGGAATCCTACGGGGTGGATCCAGAAAATGTTTACTACTGGCGCATGTCACCCAAAAGATTGGAAGCCGAAGCGCTGAGGGACACCATGCTGCATGTCAGCGGTCTTCTGCTGGAACACAAGGATCGGCCTTCACCTGTTGCGGCGCTGGATCCTAAAGAGCTGAATCTAAGGCAAGTTTCCAAAGTGGTCGGATTTGAAACATTCCGGGAACGAAGTGTTTACCTGCCGACACTGAGAGGTTTTTTACCGGATATTTACGAAGTTTTTGATTTCCCTGATCCGAGCCAGGTCATGGGGGATCGCGAAGTAACCACTGTGGCGACTCAAGCATTGTACCTGATGAATCATCCGGTGGTCATGACACTCGCAGACGCAGCTGCACGAAGGTTGGACAGTTTGGTGTCGGAAGATAATGTTCGCCAACAAGCGCGTCGGATTTACTTTACAGCCCTTTGCCGAGCGCCCACACAGGCGGAAATAAATCGAACGATAAAATGGATTCAATCTGCCCCTAAAGGTAGTTCCCGACAGGAAGTGTTGAGTCAGGTTTTTCAGGCATTCTTTGCCGGAGCAGAATTCCGTTATGTGTGGTAAGTTCTCTCGCAGCCGCAGATTACGCTTTGATACTGCCTGAAACGCGTTCGTCCCTGAGTCTCAGAAATTAAAACCAAAAATTGTCAACCATGCCAGATCCGAATCCAGATCCGAACAATGATTCTTCAACACAGAGTCCGTCTCCGACTCCTGAAGCTCAGGATCATGGGCATGACATCACTGAAGCCAGAGAAAACTCAATGGGCGCGTTGACAAGTTGGTCTTTGGAGCGTCGGATCGGTGTCTTGGTCATTTTGATGACCATTCTCGTGGTTGGATTTGTCGCATTGAGAGGAATTCCGCTGGAGCTGTTCCCTCGCGGATTTGAAGGCTCAGCCATTCAG
>JAUIHU010000526.1 GCA_030432175.1 Verrucomicrobiia bacterium
CGAAGCCCGGCTGGTTTTTAGTTCCCAATGGAACGATGCATTGAGCGCTGATGACACGGCGGCTTTCGATGTGAAGGCGGCGCGTTTGGCCGATGTCTACTGGGTATCCGAGCCCAACCTGTTTCTCGATGCAGCGATTCAGGCGCTGCCACAGATTCGATTCCAACGCGTCTGGCCTCCGGAGTCGATTCCTGATTGGGTTTCGGTTGATGTTGAATCTGAAGTCTCTCAAGATGACAAAAGCAATCCGCAGCTTTGGATTTTTCATAATACGACTCCGGATCCTGCATGGGACTGGGAGCCTGAGAACGCATTATTTATTGCGCCACCTGAGAGTGGTTATTGGGGTGAAGTCGTTTCTTCCGAAGTAGATGAAATTCCAACTGTTTCGGATTGGCAGGAGGATCATCCGGCGTTCAAGAATCTGGATTTAGCATCGGTCTTTTTCAGGTCAGCGATACAGATGCAACCGCCAACCTCTGCAGAGACTTTTGTGAATTCATTTCAGGGTCCTTTGATGTTTGGAAATTGGTCCGAGGAAGACGCTCGTCGCTGGATGGTTTGGTCGTTTGAGCTTACCGAAACCGATTTTGTTTTTCGAACCGCTTACCCTTCTGCGTTAGCGAACTTGATCCAGACGCTTCGACCCTTGGATCAGATTTCAACTGCCAGGGACTTGCCTGGAACTACGGAGACTACGCTGCAAAAACATGAGCAATTGTTAGCGGGCAACTGGCGAATGGATCCGAATCCATCTGAGTCAGGAGAAACCACTGACGCTAAAAATTCGGAAGCGGTTTTATCAGAAACAGGGAATGTGGAGACACCCTGGTGGTCGATTTTTCCACTTTGGTGGTGGGCGTTGGCAGCTGCGTTGGCATGGTTGATTGGAGAATGGATCTTGTACACGAGGAGGGTAACTGAATGATCGCGGGAGTTTGTATGGCGATGGTTGAGTTCATGGAGCCCTGGGCATTGATCGGGTTGCTGGGGTGGATTCCGCTCTGGTGGTGGAACCGTTCCAGTCTGGCGCCACTTGGAACTTCGCGTCGTCGATTGAGCGCGGTTCTTAGATCAATTTTGTTATTGTTGATCGTTCTCGCTCTGGCCGACCCGCGTTGGAAAGGTGTCAGTCAGAAAGAACATTTCCTTTGGTTGGTGGACGTGAGTCGCAGTGTTCAGGGTAAAGGGGTGGAGGCTGCGACGAATCTGGTAGAGAATCTGGAACCTGGGGCTGGCCCGGACGAACAGGAATGGATCCTTTTCGCAGGGAAATCAGCTGTGACGGATCCTGAGACATTGGGCAGTGAAGAGTTGGCTACACGACCGCTTCAAGATGACCAGACCGATTTACCTGGAGCGCTCCAATACGCGATGGCGTCGTTTCCTCCAGGAACCGTGAAGACTGTTGGGTTGCTGAGTGATGGGAGATCCACGCGATCCGGTTTAGCCGAAACCATTCAACTTTTAGAAGATCAGGAAATCCGAGTCGTTGCCGCAGCCGTTGAACCTCCGAAGAATCCTGAAGTTCTGATTCGCAATTTAAAAGCGCCACGTCAGGCCAGAGCTGAGGAACCCTTTGATCTGGGGATTGAAATTGAGAGCAATGAAGCGATGAACGCCGAGCTGAGTATTTTTCAAAATGGAGTCCGAACTGCGACACGATCTTTGGAATTGGATCCGGGACTCAATCGTATCACAGCTCCACAGATCGTCCAGGGCCAGGCCATGACGGAATTTTCAGCATTAATTCAACCTGAGAAAGACACTTTTGCTGACAACAACGAAGCCTTTGTTTATGTGCAGGCAGACGGCAAGCCGTCCATTTTGCTGATTTCAGATCAGCCTGAACGCGCCCGCTATCTTTCATTGGCATTGCGTCAGGAGGGAATTGAACTGCAAGCCAGACCGGGAGCCGGCGCTCCTACGGGTTTGGGTGAATTACAGAACTTTGACCTGGTTATTCTGGACAACATTCCGGCCTCGGACATGACGCAGACTCAGATGGAATTGCTGTCCAGTTATGTCAAAGACTTTGGGGGAGGTTTGCTGATGCTGGGTGGATCTCAGGCTTATGGATTGGGAGGATATATGCGCACACCTATTGAAGAACTCCTTCCATTACGATGTGATTTTGAAAAACGTCAAGAGAGTCCTTCATTGGCCATTGTTATGGTGATGGACAAAAGTGGCAGTATGGGTGGAGAGAAAATTGAAATGGCAAAGGAAGCGGCGGTGGCCAGCGCTGAGTTGCTTTCCCCCAGGGATTATATCGGAGTGATCGCTTTTGATGGAGCGCCGACAACCATCACCGACACACAACTGGCCACATCGAAAGGCAGCATCTTGAAACAGATTCGATCCATCCAACCTGGAGGTGGCACGAATCTGGGACCGGCCATGCAGTCGGCTTATGATCAGTTGAATTCCGTTCCATCCAAGTTGAAGCACGCGATTATCCTGACAGACGGGCAATCCCAGCCGGCGCCATTTTATGAACTCACTCGGCGGTTGGCGCTGTCGAGAGTTACGGTGAGTACCGTTGGGGTTGGATCAGACGCTGACCGGGGATTGTTATCAGATATTGCTTCCTGGGGAGGAGGACGATTTTATTTCACCGATAATCCCAGAGAAGTGCCGCAGATATTCGCCAGGGAAACACTCATGGCTTCCCAGAGCGCATTAGAAGAAGTTCCATTCCTGCCGATCATAGCCAAGCCTGCCGATTTCCTCCTTGGAGTGGATTTTGACACAGCCCCCTTCCTGTTGGGTTATGTTAAGACTCAATTGAAGCCAACAGCTGAATTGTGGTTGATGACCGAACAGGGCGATCCACTGTTAGCAACCTGGAGATATGGGTTGGGGCAAGTGGGAGGATTCACCTCCGATGCGCGCAATCGATGGGCAGTGGAGTGGTTGAGTTGGGAAGGATTTGGGCCTTTCTGGGCTCAGTTGACACGGCGCTTGATGCGGTCTTCGGAAAGCGATTCTCTCCCGCTATCCTTGACTCAGGAAGAAGACGGATATCTTGTTGCAATCGATACATTAGACAACAATGACGGTTTCACTCAACCTGAAAACGGGGAAGCGTTGTTGGTTGGGCCGGGTGGCAAAGCGGAGAGAATTGTATTGGATCCAGTCGCGCCTGGCCGGATGGAAGGATTTCTGCCAGCGAAACAATCTGGAGCCTATCATGCGCAGATCCGACTTGAAGAAGATGGATCGACATCTCACACGCAATACACCCAAGTATCGAAAGGGGTGTCGGATGAATTTCTTCCGCGCTCCAGTGATACCGAAGCATTGCTGGAAATTGTAGAACGGACCGGAGGCTGGATGGTGGAATCGCAAGGCGAAGTTGCCAGCTGGTTCAAAGACGAGGATCGCACTGCTGTGCAGGAGCAGGAACTCTGGCCATGGCTGGCAGGGTTGGCGTTATTACTCTTTGTATTGGATGTTGCCAATAAGCGTTGGCCGGATGTGCATTTCAGGTAAACCCTGACCTGAATCAATTCCATTCCACAGCGCCAGCGCTTCCACTCAGCCCTGGCTGTCCTGCATCGCCTGCAATTCCGGCGGTTCCTTCCTCTCCATCCTCACCATCAGCTCCCGGATCACCATCCAGTCCGTCTGCGCCATCTTCACCATCAGAGACAGGTTCAGGATCGGGAACTGAGGTATCGATTTGGCCTTTACCACCGTCCCCGCCATTACCTCCTGATCCGGCGAAACCGCCATCACCGCCATATCCACTATTTCCACCCAACCCAGCGCCACCGCTCAATCCAGCAATCCCACCAAAACCCGCAGCCAGATTGAAGTCCAATCCATTTTGGAGTCGGGCGAGCCATTCGGCATTCTCTAAATCTGCATTAATCACCACGTTTGCTCCGTTACCTCCGTTGCCACCATTTCCACCATGCCCGCCATTTCCACCAT
>JAUIHU010000527.1 GCA_030432175.1 Verrucomicrobiia bacterium
CCAGAATCTCCGCGCACGCCTCCAGTCCGGACCTCCGATCGGTATCCGCAAATCGGCGCATGATCCGCTCCAGCAAAGTGTTTTGTGCCAGACCCGAGTTCCAAAGCTCCGGGCGTTTCATCCAGGCAATCACCTCGTCCGGATTCTTTGACACCCAAGATTCAATGGTCCACCAGACCAGCAGAGGAATGTACGGATCTTTCTGCCAGCCACCTGCTTCTGTTTCTGCCTTCAGGTCAAATGACAGTAATCCGAGAATCAATGGCATGGATTGTTTCATCGGAAGTCTTCGGGCTGTCGATGCGATTTGCGCAGCGACTTCAGGATCTTTCTCGTTTTCGGCGATTTGTATCAGATTTTGGAGCAAGGAGTCTGAAGCCGTTCCAACCTCACCGGTCAAACGCACAGCCCAACGTCGCACGTCTGGATTTGGATGGTTCAATCCTTGAATGGCAATCGATTCATCCCAGACGCCAATTCCATACAACGCCCAGAGCGCTTCCAGAGCCGTCTGTCCTTCGGATCGCTCCAGCATTTGCTTGAGTGGTCCAGCGACCGATCGATCTTTTCGGTCCGCCAGTAATCGTTGAATCGTCTGACGCACCCAAATATTCGGATGATTTAAGCCATTAACCAGTTCCTGAGTAGAATACTGTCTCAGATCAGGAAAGCGGTGATTCGATGCTCCTTTGGATCGGATCCGATATATCCGTCCATCCGCCGGCCGAATCGATCCTTCGTGGTTGCGGTAATGATTCACATTGGCGTCATACCAATCCGCCACATAAATCGCTCCATCCGGACCTTCCTTAATGTCCACTGGACGAAAGAACGGATCTTCGGTTTTCATGGCGTGCCCCAGATCTTTGGTTTCAAAGGTTGCGCCCAAAGGGGTGATCTCTGACATCACGACGCGTCCCTGCAATGGCTCCACGCCGAAAAGTTTTCCGTTGTAAAAATCGGGCAGCGCTCCGCCATCATAGATCAGGAAATTATGAGTAAACCGCTCCACATTCGGATGTCGCATTGCCGGAAAATAACCGTAAGCGTAAGGATTGGACAGTGGACCATGCTTGCTGAATCCCTTTTGAAGATAACCGCCCTGTGGATAATAAAATCCACGGGTGTTTCCTCCATTATGACCTGAAAACACTCGACCGCCCGAGTCGATTTCCACTCCAAAGGCATTGCCACCACCCTCAGCATACACTTCGTACTTCCGGGTCTCAGGATGGTAACGCCAGATCAGCTGTCCCATGGAGCGGACCGGATCATCCTCACGTCCGGGTCGAGTGACTTGAGCGCTGACGGTACTTCCCTGGGCAGCATAAAGCCAACCGTCAGGTCCCCAGCGCAAACTGTTAACGACCGAATGGGTGTCCTCCAAACCAAACCCTTGCAAGTGAATCTCCGGATCAGCATCCGGAACATCGTCCTGGTTAACATCCGGATAAAAGAGGAGATAAGGCGGATTTAGAACCCACAACCCGCCTCGTCCATGAGCAAAGGACGTAACGATGTTCAATCCGTCCACGAACGTTTTGTGGGTGTCAAACATTCCATCCCCGTCAGTGTCTTCGTGAATGGTGATCTTATCCTTGCCGCGAAAATGATGGGGTGGAGCTGGTGGAACTTTGTCGTAAACCGCTCGCCAGTATTGATCCCGACTGACCATTTTCAATCCGGCAGGTTCTGGATACTGCAAATACTGAGCGATCCACATCCGACCCCGCGCGTCAAAGTTCAGGAAAACCGGCTGCTGGACAATCGGTTCGGAGAGTACCAGGTCCACTTCCAGATCCGGAAAAGTGGCAACAGCTGCTTCCGAGCGCTCGGGAGTCCAGCCACCGGTCAAAGTTTCACCGGATTTTATATCCTGCAGTGGTTTTTCCGGAATCGGCTTTTCCAGAGTCCAGTATATGGCGTTTCTCAGTAAGGTTCGGAATGCGCCGGACCGAAAATCATCCGGACTTCCAAGTGAAGTGTAGAAAACGCGCTGTCCTGGGTTGGGGCCGGATCGAGTCCAGGCAACGGGCTCGCGTTCTGAGAAAACCTTTCCGGCATCGTTTTGCACCACTCCAGTGAGGAGAGTCGTTGTGGAAGGGTGGAGATTTCTGTTCTTGTACAGGTGAGACAACAAAGTCACCGGTTTCTCCGTTGGCCAGTGTTGCAAAATGGGGTGTGAAGTGACGGAATCGACGGAGGAAACCTTTGTTGGCGGATCATTGGGAGGTTTGTTTCCGTAGTGATTCTGGTAATGCCCTTCGAAGATATCGCGATCAAAGGTCGCCCATCGGTCATGGTCTGAACTGGGCGGATCGCGGTCAAATGCGTGACTGGAGGTACGAATTCCCAGGACAGGTTTGCCGGCCGCAATGTGGTCCCGCACCCATTTTAATTGTGACTTCAGCGGGGTTCGACGCCGCACACTGATGACCAGTAAATCAGCTGAGCCGATTTGTTCGATGTCCGGGAAATCGTTGGGATCCGTTTCCGAAACCTGAACAAAGACGGTTTGAAACCCGGCGGTGCGCAGATGGGATTCCGCAAAGGCGGGAAGGGTGTACTGAGTATTGTATTCCTGTTCACCAATCAGAAACGCAACCGTTGGTTCGTCGGACGAAGCCAGGAAAGGAGAAATCAGACAGACTCCGGCGATGAATAACTTAGTCAATCGATACATAAATTCGGATCCTTGAGTCATTTAGGGGATGGATTGACTTAACTTAGTCCGTTCATCGGCTTGATGGAAACGATTTAACCGAAAAATTTGTTTAGTGCGGCGCTCTCGGAGGGTATGTTGACCCAGCAAATGAAACTGGAAGAACACCAACATCCTGAGAAACTCGAAGGTGACGGCAAAAAACGGAGCTGGCTTCGAAAAATGTATGACTGGACAATCAGCTGGTCTGAGAAGCCACATGCGCTTTGGGCGTTATTTATAATCGCATTCGCTGAGTCCTCGTTTTTTCCTATCCCACCGGATGTGCTGCTGCTGGCTCTTTGTGTAGGAGCGCCCAGGAAATCATTCAAATTCGCTGCTATTTGCGCTGCTGGTTCGGTCGTTGGTGGGGCGGCAGGCTATGCTATAGGCATTGGAGCCTGGAGCGCTGTGCAAGGGCTATTCATTCCGTATGTTTTTTCACAAGAACTGTTTGATAAAGTTCAGGAACTCTATCACGACAATGCTTTCCTGGCGATTTTGACCTCTGCTTTTACGCCGATACCTTACAAGGTGTTCACCGTTGCCGCCGGGGTTTTCCGTGTTGATTTCCTCACTTTGATTTTTGCCTCCCTCATTGGCAGATCCGCTCGCTTTTTCCTGATGGGTTGGGTGATCTTTCAGTTTGGTCCCAAGGTAAAAGAATATGTGGAGAAATACTTTGACTGGGTCGCATGGGGCTTTCTGATTCTTCTGGGTTTAGGATTTGTCGCGCTGAAACTCATGCATTGAAATCGACTTTGATCCTCTGATCTCGCAATCATTCTCATGACAGCCCAAGCGGAAAATCATCAGCCAAAAGGCGAAACATTATCCAGTGACCCTCAAATCTGGACGCCCTGGCTTCCGGTTGCTCTGGTCTGGGCTGCTCTGTTTCTGCAAGTGAGCTGGGAATGGGGTGTGATTCCTCAGTATAACTACGGGTACGCAGTTCCTTTTCTGGCAGCGTACCTGGGTTGGAAACGATGGGAATCAGCTCCGCCTGCGAAGTACGAGCGACATCGCATGCTAGATGTCATGATGTTGGTGGGTGTCGTGTTTCTGCTGGCGCTATTTTCCGGAGCGAGACTCATCCAGGAAGCAAATCGGGATTGGCGATTATTGTATTGGATCCAAGGCGGCATTGCCGTGGGATTGACCTGGATCCTGGTAGGATACCAGGGCGGATTTAGATGGATCCGCCATTTCAGTTTTCCAATACTCTTTGCGCT